>JAJYJA010000059.1 GCA_021789795.1 Deltaproteobacteria bacterium
ACAAGCAGGGCAAGGAGGAGTGCCACGGCTCGCCCCTGGGCGAGGCCGAAATCGCCTTGACCCGCCAGGCCATCGGCTGGCCGCAGCCGCCCTTCGAGATCCCAGACGAGATCTACCGGGCCTGGAACGCCAAGGCCAGGGGCCAGCAGCAAGAGGTGGACTGGGAGACGCGTTTCGCCCGCTACCAGGAGGCCCATCCGTCCTTGGCCGCGGAACTCGAACGCCGGCTGGCCGGCGAGCTGCCCGCCCACTGGCAAGAGGGGGCGGCGGCCTTCATCGCGGCGGTCAACGCCAAGGCCGAGAAGGTGGCCACCCGCAAGGCCTCCCAGAACGCCCTAAACGGCTTCGGGCCCCTGCTGCCGGAGTTAATCGGCGGCTCGGCGGATCTGGCCGGCTCCAACCTCACCTGGTGGCAGGGCAGCAAAAACATCGGCGCCGAGGCGGATGGCAACTACATCCACTTCGGGGTGCGGGAGTTCGGGATGGCGGCGATCATGAACGGCCTGGCCCTGCACGGCGGTTTCATCCCCTACGGCGCCACCTTCCTGATGTTCTCCGAGTACGCCCGCAACGCCCTGCGCATGGCGGCCTTGATGAAGGTGCAGGGCATCTTCGTCTTTACCCACGACTCCATCGGCCTGGGCGAGGACGGCCCCACCCATCAGCCGGTGGAGCAGGCCGCCACCCTGAGGATGATCCCCAACATGCAGGTCTGGCGGCCCTGCGACGCCGTGGAGTCGGCGGTGGCCTGGAGGATGGCGGTGGAGCGCCGCACCGGCCCCAGCTCCCTGCTCTTCTCCCGCCAAGGCCTGCCCCATCAGATGCGGGACGCGAAACAGATAGAGATGATCGAGCGCGGCGGCTATGTCCTTGCCGACTGCCCAGGCCGGCCCCAGGCGGTGCTCATCGCCTGCGGCTCCGAGGTGGCGCTCGCCACCCAGGCGGCGGCGGAACTGGGCGCCTCGGGCTGCCCGGTGCGGGTGGTCTCCATGCCCTGCCCCAACCTCTTCGACGCCCAGGAGGAGGCCTACCGGCAAGCGGTGCTGCCCGCCCAGGTGCCCCGGGTGGCCATCGAGGCCGGGGTGAGCGACTACTGGCGCAAGTACGTGGGTCTTAACGGCGCGGTCATCGGCATCGACCGCTTCGGCGAGTCGGCCCCCGCCGAGGCGCTGTTCGACTACTTGGGGATCACCAAGGAGCGCCTGCTGGCGGCGGTTAAGACGGTGATTAGCCAGGGATAACCTTGGGCGGCGGCCAGACTACGATTCTGCCGGGAGCGGAAGCAACCGCGCTCGTCGCCTGTCCCACCCTTCTTCTCCATGCGTATCGGCTCAGTCCAACTGGACTCCCCCTTCCTCCTGGCGCCCTTGGCCGGCTACACCGACCTGCCCTTCCGCCTCCTCTGCCGGGAGTACGGGGCAGGCGGCGGCCTCTCCGAGATGATAAGCTGCTTCGGCCTTACCTACCAGCAGGACAAGACCCACGCCATGCTGGCCAGCGCGCCCGAGGAGCGGCCGGTCGGCATCCAGCTCTTCGGCGCCGATCCCCTGGTCATGGGCCAGGCAGCGGCCCTCGTCTCCAGGCACCCCATCGACTTTATCGACCTCAACATGGGCTGCCCGGTGAAGAAGGTAATCAAACGGGGGGCGGGCTGCGCCCTGATGCGGGAGCCGGACCTGGCCCGCCGTATCATCCGCCAGGTGGTGGCCAACACCGACAAGCCGGTGACCGTCAAGTTCCGCTCCGGCTGGACGCACGAGACGATCACCGCCCCTGATTTTGCCCGGATGGCCGAGGACGCCGGGGCCCAGGCGCTCACCATCCACGCCCGCACCTGGTCGGACGGCTTCGGCGGCCAGGTTGATTGGGAGGTTATCGCCAGGGTAAAGGAGGCCGTCCGCATCCCGGTGATCGGCAACGGCGACCTCAAGTCCCGCCAGGACGGCTTAAGGATGATGGCCGAGACCGGCTGCGACGCGGTGATGATTGGCCGCGCCGCCCTGGGCGCCCCTTGGGTGTTTTCGCCTGAGGAGGGGCCAATTGGTTTGAGCCGACGGCTCGCCGCCCTAAACCGCCACCTAGAACTCATCGGCCAGCTGCTGCCGGCGGAGCGGATGATGGGCCGCATACGGAGCACCGCCTGCCGCTACTTCAAAGGGGTGGCCAAGGGCGCGGCCATCCGGGAACAGATCTTCGCCGCCCCAGATTTCGTCTCGCTCAAAGAACTCACCTCCCGGCTCGCCGCTTAATAAAGCGGGCCGCACGGACGGACTGTTGATAGCGCTCCCTGATCCCGTTATAGTTATAACTTATGCACGCGCAAACAATGGAGTTATCGGCTTTTGGGCGCGGGGTTTCAGGGCCAACACACCGATTATAGCATAAGCTAATTGAAAATTATTGCGATGTCCTGCAACAGGCTCTTATAACACCGATGCCTATCATCACAAAATTTCCGGTATATGACTTTGAAAACCGCCTGCTGGTTGAAGCGGGCACAAAGCTGACACCAGAATTCCTGGCAGAATTCCAGGCGCCCCAGCGAAAGTCCTATGGCGCCTTCCCCCTGATAAGCCACGGTTTAATCCGCGACGATCTCCTCCACCAGTTCAGCACCGCCCCCTACGATGTCATCTTCTCTCAGTCCGACAAGGTGGCCGACATCCTGGCGGTAATGGAACAAGTCCGGCTCCCTCTTCCCATTCTCCAGGGGTTGGACTATTTCCGGCGGCACGACTTCCACACCTACCGGCACATGCTGATGATCTTCGCCCTCTCCATCCTCATCGCCGGCGAGTTGGAGGGGAGAGCAGATCTGATCCACGCCAAGATCGCCCAAAGCGGCCCCACCCACGATTTGGGCAAAATCGCGGTGCCGCTTGCCACTCTCTTGAAGAAAGGGCCGCTGACGATCCGCGAGCACGACATGCTCCGGCATCACACCCTGACCGGCTACTTGCTGCTCGCCCACTACATGCAAGATACGTCAAACATCGCAGCTATCATAGCCCGCGACCATCACGAGCGACGTAACGGCTCCGGCTACCCTGGCGGCATTGAGCAGAGGGACATCAACGTCGAGATCACCACCGTCGCCGACATCTATGACGCGCTCATTGCCCAGCGTCCTTACCGTCCGGTGTCATTTGACAATCGCACCGCCCTCGAAGAGTTGACCTGGATGGCCGACCGCGGAGAAATCGGCTGGGACGTGGTACGGGTGCTAATCTCTTACAACCGCCGCAACAAGCCGTCCTACAAGAAATTCGAGGTTTCTCTGGAACGACGCGGACACGCGCCAGAAAGCAATATCTACGGCAAGGTGATCAACGACCACCAGGAGGGCGAGTGAGCCATGGTCGTTGGTCAAGGATGGGCTCCGGCCCTACTCCCCTGCCGGCGACCAACCGTCTTGCCATAGCCCCTCAGACCTGACATGCCATTTTCCGCCATGGACAGCGAGAATCAAGCCGAGGCCAAGCCCTCGTTCTTCAAACGGCTGCTTACCCGGTTGGGCCTCGCCACCGCCCCCGACACCACCGAAGACCTGGAGCAGGAGATTCAAGACATCCTGGAGGATGGCCGCGAACAGGGCCTGATCACCCCCCAGGAAGACATGATGATCAACTCGATCTTCGAGTTGCGCGATACCCAGGCCAAGGAGATCATGACCCCGCTCACCGAGATGGTCTGCGCCCCGGACACCGCCACCGTGCCAGAACTGACCGCCCTGGTCATCAAGGAGGGCTTTACCAGGGTGCCGATCTACTCCGGCGACACCGACCACATCGTCGGCGTCCTGCACGCCAAGGACCTGTTGCGGTTCATGGCCGAACAGCGCCCTACCCTGCCCGGCGACGGCGTCAACCCGCCCCTGTTCATCCTGGAGCATCACCCCGTGGCCCAGCTCCTGCGCGACTTCAAGGCCAAGCAGATGCATCTCGCCATCGTCACCGACGAGTTCGGCGGGGTGCGGGGGCTAATCACCCTGGAGGACGTGCTGGAGGAGATCGTAGGTGAAATCAACGACGAGTACGACACCGACCCCTCCCGCTGGCGGGCCCTCGATCCCCACACCGTGCTCACCGACGCCAAGGTGGATATCGAGGAGGTGGAGTCGTTCTTCAAACTTACCCTGCCTGAGGGCCCCTACGAGTCGATCGGCGGCCTGGTGCTGCACCAGTTGGGGCATATCCCCCGCCCCGGCGAGTCGGTGCCGGTGGCGGGCTTGACCATCCAGGTGATCTCGGCCAGCAAGCGCCGGATCTCCACCCTCAAGATCACCCGTCCGGCCTCTTGATGCGTATCGCAAAACCCTATCTCCTGGCCCTGCTCGCCGGCCTGCTGCTGCTCGCCGCCTCCCCCGGCCACTGGGCCCTGCCCCTGCTTGCCTGGATCGGCCTGTTGCCGCTGCTCCTGGCCTGTCAGGGGCTCGACCCCAGGGCCGGGTTCCGGCTGGGGCTGGTCAGCGGGGCCGTGTACTACACCGGCCTCATCCACTGGATCACCATCGCCCTGGGCCGCTACGGCGGCCTGCCCCCCTGGCTCACCGTGCCCGCCCTCCTGGGTCTTTCCCTCTACCTGGCCCTGTATCTGGGCCTCTTTGCCGCCGGTATCTGCTGGCTTGGCGCCTGGCTGCCCCTGGTCTGGTTCGCCCCCGCCCTCTGGGTGGGGCTTGACTGGATCCGCGGCCACCTGTTCACCGGCTTTCCCTGGCTCGACCTGGGCTACACCCAGACCGGCTGGCCGCTGCTCAACCAGATCGCCGACCTGACCGGCCATTACGGGATCACCTTCCTGATCGTCCTGGTCAACGCCATGCTGGCCGAGACCTGGCGCGCCTGGCCGCATCCGCCCCGCCGCCGTCTGCTCGCCGCCGGGCTCATCCTCCTTGCGGCCATGAGCTACAACCTCGTCCGTTACCGCCAGGTCAAGGCCGAACTCGACGGGCGACCCGAGATCAAGGTGGGGCTGATTCAGGGCAACATCGACCAGAGCGAGAAGTGGCAGCCCGCCCTCCAAGAGCGGACGGTGGCCACCTACCTCGATCTCTCCCGGCGGGCCGAGGCTCAAGGCCGGCTCGATCTCCTGGTCTGGCCGGAGACCGCCCTGCCCTTCTTCCCGGACGACTCCCCGCTATTCACCCGCGTCACCGGCGAGATCGGCCAGGAGCGGGCGGGCGGCCCGGCCCTGCTCACCGGGGCCCCGCACTTCACCGTCGATCTGGCCAGGGGCCATACCCGTTACTTCAACAGCGCCTTTCTCATCAGCCCCCTGCCCACGGGCGGCGTCTCCCGGCAACGCTACGACAAGGAGCACCTGGTGCCCTTTGGCGAATATATCCCCCTGCACCGTTACCTGCCCGCCACCCTGCCCCTGGTGCAGAGCATGGGCAACTTCTCCCCCGGCGGCAACCCTGGGCCGCTCATCCACCAGGGGATGCGGCTGGGGGTACTCATCTGCTTTGAGAGCATCTTCCCGGACGAGGCCAGAATCAGGGTCAGCCGGGGGGCAAATCTCTTAGTCAACCTGACCAACGACGCCTGGTACGGACGCTCCAGCGCCCCCTTCCAGCAGGTGCCGATGGCGGTGCTGCGGGCGATTGAGAACCGCCGTTCCCTGGCCCGGGCCGCCAACACCGGGATAAGCTGCCTGATCGATCCCTTAGGCCGGGTGCAGGTGCAAACCCCGATCTTCACCACCCAGGAGGTAACGGGGCAAGTGCCGCTCATGGAGGGCTACTCCCTCTTCACCCGCCTGGGCTTTATCTTTCCCGGCCTCTGCCTGCTCTTCTTGAGCGGCTTGATTTTCTATGGTATTTTCCGGTCAAACCGGGTATGAGCCGGTTTCCTTAAAGGCGAGTGGACGGACAGACGCCACAATTACAATCAAAAATAACGTAAGGATAAACACATGTCAGCAGAACTCAGACAGAAACTGGAAGTATTGAAGGGCCGTTTATTTTCCCTCGGGAGCCATCTTTAACTTAGCCAAGCAGAAGGAAGACATCCTGATCCTTGAGCGCCAGACCCTGGCCCCCAACTTCTGGGAGGAGGCGGCCAAGGCGGCCAAGGTGCAGAAGGAGATGGGCATCCTCCAGGGGATCGTCGATAACTGGCAGGAACTGCACGACCTCTGGGAAGAGGGCGGGGTGCTGCTCGACCTGGCCGAGGAGGCTAACGACCCGGATACCGAACGCGAGGCGGACGAGCTCATCGCCGACCTCTCCGAGCGTCTCTCCGCCTCGGAGCTGGAGTGCATGCTAAGCGGCGAGCACGACGCCAACAACGCCATGCTCACCATCCACGCCGGGGCGGGCGGCACCGAGGCCCAGGACTGGGCCGACATCCTGCTCCGCATGTACCTGCGCTGGGCGGAGAAGAAAAAGTTCCCCACCGAGGTGCTGGACATGCTGCCCGGCGACGAGGCCGGCATCAAGAGCGTCACCATCATGGTCAACGGCCACAACGCCTACGGCTACCTGCGCTCCGAGATGGGAATCCACCGCCTGGTGCGGATCTCGCCCTTCGATGCCCAGAAGCGCCGCCACACCTCGTTCGCCTCGGTGTTCATCTTCCCGGAGCTGGACGACGAGATCACGGTGGAGATCAACGACAAGGATATCCGCATCGACACCTTCCGGGCCAGCGGCGCCGGCGGCCAGCACGTCAACAAGACCAGCTCCGCCATCCGCATCACCCACTTTCCCACCGGCATCGTGGTGCAGTGCCAGAACGAACGCTCCCAGTTCAGCAACAAGAGCACGGCCATGAAAATGCTCAAGGCCCAGCTCTACCAGTACCAGAAGAAGGTGCAGCAGGCCGAGCAGCAGGTGTTGCACGGCGACAAGAAGGAGATCGCCTGGGGCAGCCAGATCCGCTCCTACGTCATGCAGCCCTACCGGATGGTCAAGGATCACCGCACCAACTTCGAGACCGGCAACGTCGATAGCGTCATGGACGGCAACCTCGACCCCTTCATCAAGGCCTTTCTGCTCTGGAAGCCGTAAGCAGAATACCGTTAACTACTGCCAGCCCGTAACCTACCTTAAAAGTTGATCAAATCGCAACATGTACCAAGTAAAGAGCCAATGGCAGACTGAAGAGCTGGCAACGACCTTTTTGACCGACGTTCGTGGCGCCATCCCGGGAGCGGATCTCCAACTGCAAGTTATCATGAAGATCGTTGAACTCTGGCGCCCCAATACCTCGAAAATCCTCGACATTGGGTGCGGGGATGGCATCCTGGGGCGCATGCTGTTGGAACGGCTCCCGGAGGCTCAGGTGACGTTCATCGACTTTTCAGAGCCAATGCTGTCAGCGGTCAGGGACAAGGTCGCAGGCGTCCGGGGAGCGACTGTCCTTAAGGCGGATTTCTCGACCCCCTCCTGGTCTAACGCCGTAGCGAACAACGGTCCTTTCGAGGTCATCGTCTCGGGCTTTGCCATCCACCACCAGCCGGATTCCCGCAAAAAGGCGCTCTATGCCGAGATTCACGAACATCTGGCCCCGGAAGGCATATTCCTGAACCTGGAGCATGTCTCATCTGCCACGCCTGCCTGTAAGCGGCTATTCGACGACACATTTGTTGATCACCTGCTTCGTTTTCATCAAGGCGTCAACCCCGGCACCACAAGACAGGAGGTTGAAGCCGCCTTCTACCACCGTCCAGACAAGGAGGAAAACATCCTGGCCCCGGTGGAGGCTCAATGCGCCTGGCTCCGGGAAATAGGGTTCGAGGACGTGGACTGTTTTTTCAAACTGTTCGAGTTGGCCCTGTTCGGTGGCAGAAAGGCGGCCCGCAACGCGATTCAGCCCCCAACACCGCCGCGTACGGATTGAGTTGCTCGAATACTGCCAACGGGGTAAAACAAGGATGAGATGATCCCCAGCCCGACGGACTACCAGGCCGCCTTGGCCCAATGCGCCCAGTGCGGAGCCTGCACCGCCGTCTGTCCGGTGTATCGGGTAACGGGCCGGGAGAGCCTGACCGCCCGGGGCCGGCTGCACCTGCTGGCCAGGCTTAACGATCCAGAGGCCTTGGGCGAGCTGCTCTCCCGGTGCCTGCTGTGCGGCAACTGCAAGCGGACCTGCCCCCGGGGGATCGACCTCGTCTCCCTGACCGTATCCGCCCGTGCGGAATGGGGCAAGAAGGGCGGGCCATCCGTCCTGGCCGGATTTCTGGCCCGCCAGGCCCTGGCCCACCCCGCCTTGGCCGCTGCCCTGGCCAAGGCGGCAAAACCCCTGGGCCTGGCGGCCGAGTTACCCATGGACAGCGGCCTGCGGCTTAAGCTCACCGGGACCGTCTCCCCCTTGCCCGCCCTGGACGCGAGCCTCAACGGCGGCGCCCCGCCAATCCGCTCCCCCCGCCGCCCGGCCCTATACTTCCCTGGCTGCCTGGCGACTCATCTCTACCCCGAGATCGGGCCGGCGACGGCAAGGATTATCGCCCACCTGGACGATTTCCGGCTCCTCACCCCCGATGACCTCTCCTGCTGCGGCCTAGCCGCCCAGTCCGCGGGCGACTTAGACCAGGCGCGGACACTCGCCTGCCGCAACCTCGCGCGCTTCGCCAGCCTCGGCGGCGAGGAGGAGGCGACGGCCCCCATCATCACCACCTGTGCCTCGTGCTACGCCGCCCTGAAGGGCTACCCCGGCCTGCTGGCCGATGACCCCGTCTGGCGGCCCGCGGCCGAGGCCTTCGCCAGCCGGGTCTGGGAACTATCCGCCTTCATCCTGGCCCACGGGTCAAGATTGACGCCGGGTTTCCGGGAGGCGTCCCCCGTCCGGACGGTGGTCTATCACGATCCCTGCCATCTGCGGCCCACGATCACCCGCCAACCGCGCCAGCTCCTGGACCTGGCCCCTGGCCTTAGGCGGCTGGAGTTGCCGCACGGCGTCCAGTGCTGCGGGCAGGGCGGGCTCTTCCGCCTGGCCCATCCCCGCCTCTCCCTGGCCATCCGCAAGCCCCTGATCGAGGATTTCCTCACCACCGGCGCCGAGCTGGCAGTCTCCAGTTGCTCGGGCTGTCTCTTGCAGTGGCAGCAGGGGTTAAAGGCCAGCCCGGCCCAGGTCACCCACCTTGCCCTGCTCCTCGACTCCCAACTGGCCAACGCCATCCCGTAGCAAGACCTACGACGCCACCATGACTGACCATCGCCGCCCCCACTTGCCGCTGGTGTTTTTCTTTCTGCTCGTCCTGTTCCCCGTCCGTCCGGCGGGAGCGGCGGCGGCCACGCCCTTTGCGCGGGGAGAACGCCTGGCCTACCGGATATCCTGGGCCTTCATCCCCGCCGGGGAAGCCGTTCTGGCCGTGGCCCCCGACCGTCCGCCGGGGGGAGGCTGGCACTTCGTGATGACCGCCCGCACCCTGCCGGCGATCGATCTGCTCTACCGTTACCGGGAGCGGATCGATTCCTACGTCACAGCAGGGCTCGCGGCTAGCATTGAGTACCGGAAGGTGCAGGAGAGCAGCCACCCCCGCGACATCGTGGTGCGTTTCGATACCGGCGAGCAACTGGCCCGCTACAGCAACTACGGCCAGGCGAGCGAACCTATCCCCATCAAGCCCGGCACCATCGACCCCCTGGCCGCCTTCTACCACATCCGCAGCCAGCCCCTGCCCGCCGGGGCGACGTTGACGCGCTGGGTCACCGACGGCCGGGAGCTGTCCCTGGGCCGGGCCCGGGTGGTGGGTCGAGAGGCGCTAACGGTCCAGGGGGTGACCTACCAGACGGTGGTCATCGAGCCCGATCTGGAGAAGGTCTCCGGGGTGTTCGAGAAGAAGGAGGGGGCCGGGATGACCCTCTGGATCACCGACGACGTCCGACGGCTGCTGGTCAAGATGGAGAGCAAGGTCAGGGTGGGCAGTTTCGTGGCCGAGCTGGTGCCCGAGGAGAGCGTCATCCCCCGGGCGGACGGCAGGGGGCCGGATTTATAAGGGGATTTGACAAGTGTGACCGTTGGCAAGCTCTACCAGCGGCCACACTTATCAGATATGCCTCCTGGAAAATTTGGTCAACGGCGGAAAGGAAAAGTTGGGGCCACCGGCAAACTCGGGCTGCTTAATTTTTTTTACACCATCCTAACTGTTTTTTTATACTCATTTAACACTCGACGGATACGCTGAATGCATAAGTTAACTACGGCTCTTGATCGGAGAGCAATTCATGACGTGTGCGAACGTTGCGGCATCACCGGACAAAACCCCAGATCGTCTTGCCCAAGCAAGCAAAATGATCGGCGAACTTCATTCTCTTGGTCGTCAGGATAGCTTTGCCTTAGGCCGAGAGCTCACCGAATTGACGGACTGGTTCGACGCCGACAGTAGCTGTTTTGCCGTGGTCGTATTGGACAAGTTCGGGGCTCCTTATGCAATTATGTCCAGAGACACCTTGGCCTACGCTCTTTCCCGCCCGTTCGTCAGCGAACTCTATAAACACAGGCCCGTAGAGGAAATCCTGGAGGAGTGGGGAGTACCAGTGCTGGCGATCCCCTGTGCCGAGCCCATCGATAGTGCCGTCACCAGCGCCTTGGCCCGTCCCGCCCCGTACCGCTATGAACCTTTGCTGGTACAGGGTGAAGGCACCTGGTTCCTTCTCGAAATCCACGATCTCTTGGCCCAGCAGTGCGAGCTCCTGTCGGCGACTATTGACGAGGTCAATACGAAGCGGCGAGAGCTTATCGCCGCCCAACAGGAAAGCGAGCGTCTCCACGAGCAATTTGTCACGGCGTCGCGGGATGCCGGCCGGGCGGAGGTAGCGACGGGGGTACTCCACAACGTCGGCAACGTGTTGAACAGCGTTAATGTCTCGGCAGCATTGATTGCCCGCACCTTGCAGGATTCAAAGCTGAGCAACCTCGGCAAGGCCCTAACCCTGATCCGCGAGCATGAGAACGATCTTTTCGCCTTCCTTACCTCCGAAGAAAGAGGAAAACGGCTGCCGGGATACTTGAGCAAGCTCGGCGAGGTACTGGTTGCGGAACAGATGACCGTTGTCGAGGAATTACAACTGATGGAACGTAGTATCGAGCATATTCGACAGATCGTGCAGATGCAGCAATCGTATGCGCGATCAGCGATCATCCTGGAGCCCATCCGCCCGGCAGATATCATGGAAGACGCCCTGCGCGTCAATCTGGTTTCCTTTGACCGGCACAATATCAAGTTGCAGCCGGAATATCAGGATATCGGTCCGGTCTCGATTGACAGGCACAAGGTTCTGCAGATCCTCATTAACCTCATCAGCAATGCGAAGAACTCCATCAAGCAAAACCATCCGGAAGAACGGCGGATCATCACCAGAATCATGTCGCTTGAAATTGACGGCACCCGCACGGTCCGCTTTCAGATTATCGATAACGGCGTCGGCATAACGCCAGAAAATCTGACCAAGATATTCTCAAACGGCTTCACGACGCGCAAGGACGGCCACGGGTTCGGGCTTCACAGCTCCGCCAACGCCGCCCGCGAGATGGGAGGTTCTCTTAGCGTTTTCAGCGACGGGCCTGGAATAGGGGCCGTCTTCACCCTCGATATACCCATCAAGGAGAAACAGACCCTATGAAACGAGCCAGCGACCAACGCCTGCGACGTATCCTGGTAATCGACGACAACGAGGCCATCCACGACGATTTTCGCAAGACACTCTCTCGTAAGTCGTTGGGCCCCGATCTCGACGACGACGAGGCCTTGCTCTTCGGCTATCAACCTGCCGAGACGCCCCCCACGGAATTCGAGATCAATGCGGCCTCGCAGGGCCATCTGGGATTGGAACTGGTGGAGGCCGCGATGCGCGAGGGCCGTCCGTATCAGTTGGCCTTCGTCGACATGCGGATGCCTCCGGGGTGGGACGGCGTGGAAACCATCTCGCGACTCTGGGAGGCTGACCCTGCCTTGCAGGTGGTTATCTGCACGGCCTACTCCGATTATTCCTGGGATCAGATTGTGAGTAAACTCGGCACCACCGACCAGCTGCTTATTCTCAAAAAGCCGTTCGACGACGCCGAGGTATGTCAGCTCGCCTTTGCCATGACCGAGAAATGGCTGGTAACGCAACAGGCGGGGATCAAGATGGGCGAGATGGAATCACTGGTCGACCGGCGCACGGCCGAGTTGCGGGAAATGGCCCTCCATGACATGCTGACTGGCCTGCCTAACCGCCTATTTTTCAACGATCTTCTCGCACGGACTATTGCTTTGCACGGGCGTGATCCTCGCCGGATGTTTGCGGTACTCTTTCTGGATTTCGACCGCTTCAAGATCGTTAACGACAGCCTGGGGCATCAGATCGGCGACAAGCTGCTTATTAGCATCGCCGCGCGATTACGCGGCGTGCTCCGCAAGGCTGATTTCGTTGCTTCCATGGCCGACGGCACGGCCGCTCGCGTCGGCGGGGATGAGTTCCTCGTGCTGCTTGACGGCATGAAGCAGCAACACGAGGCCATCCGTGTCGCCGAAAGACTGCTGAGCGTCATGGCCGAACCGTATGAGGTGGACGACCACACTATCAAGAGTACGGTAAGTATTGGTGTCACCACCAGTGCCCTGCCGTATGCTTCGCCCGACGAAATGATTCGCGATGCCGACACGGCCATGTACCGCGCCAAGGCTGCTGGCAAGAATCGTTTTGTCGTTTTCGACAGTCGCATGCACGAGAATGTCCTCGCGCGGCTGGCCATGGAGAACGATCTTCGCCTGGCCGTCGACGATGACCAGCTCCGTCTTGTTTACCAACCGATCGTCAGTCTGGAGAGCGGCTGCGTCCGCGGCTTTGAAGCCCTAGTTCGCTGGCAACACCCGACCAAAGGTGTCGTGTCTCCGCTGGACTTTATCCCCTTGGCCGAGGAGATCGGTATGATCGTGGCCATTGGCGAATGGGTACTGCGGGAGGCATGTCTGGAACTGGCGCGATGGCGGAGCTTGCCGGATCTCGGCGATCTTTGCGTCAGCGTCAACCTGTCGCGGAAACAGCTTGTTTGCCCGAATCTGGTCGAGCGTATCAATGACATCATCCAGCAAGCCGGCCTGCCGACCTCCGCCATCAAGCTCGAAATTACCGAAAACGCCATCATGGAGGACATGGACCATGCCGTGACCATCCTGAACCAAATCCGTGACCTCGGCATCGATCTGCACATCGACGATTTCGGCACTGGCTACTCCTCGCTCAGTTGTCTGCACCGCTTCCCCGTCGTCGGTATAAAAATCGACCGCTCTTTCATCAACAACGTCACCGACAACCCAGACTACGCCGCCGTCGTCAACGCCATTGTCACGCTCGCCAAAAACTTGCGCCTTGGACTCATCGCCGAGGGAGTCGAAACGGTCGATCAAATGTCCATGCTGCGAGACATGGGCTGCGATCTGGCCCAAGGGTACTATTTTCAACGCCCCCTGCCGAGCGATCAGGCTCTGGTCTATGCCCAGAGCCAAGCCGGCATGAACAGCGGCATGAGACTGCATGAATCGAATTCAGGAGCAAGTAAGCCAAGCCTACTGCACTAATTTATTCTCTCAATCGTTGACACGATTTGGCAACTATCACGTAATATTAGGTGGTTACTTGATCAACTAAAGCATTTTGGGGAATAGTCGGCAAAACAATCAGTTGCCCAAACTTTGTCAACGGGGACACGTACCCCACCGAAAAAAACCCGCAAAGCCTTAAGCTGTGCGGGTTATGCGGACATTATCGAATGTCCTTGTCCTATCTATTTGCAATGGTACGATTTGCTTAGGCATTGTTAGCCTCCCTTTTTGGGGGCCTTTACGTCAAAGCCTAGTTCTCAGGCCCCCATGCCGGCCCCTAAACGATGGGGCTTCCACCGTACCACCTCGAACTTTG
>JAJYJA010000060.1 GCA_021789795.1 Deltaproteobacteria bacterium
GTCACCAGCCGGCTCACATACCAAAAAGTATAGCTCGCCGGCTGGGTTTCGCGCATCTGGGGCGCGGCTGAATAGTTACGGTTCCCAGTAGATGCCAATGCTGCGGCACTAAGCTGGATAGTTACTCTTGCCGCATCGTTGCGAAAAGTGGTCAGACTGGCAAAAAAGTCTGCCCATGCCGCCGTCCAGGGATGGACGGCCACCCTTCCTCCCTGATCGACCTCCTCGCCTCCTCCCCGGTTACCGCCTCGAGCAGTGACCAACCTCTAACGCAGGGAAAGACTATGGCTCAGAAAAAGAAATCGTTATCGTTCAAGGTCGGAGACATGGCGGTTTATCCCGCCCACGGAGTGGGCCGGATCGAATCGATTGAAACCCGCTCGATAGGAGAGTTGCGGCAGTCGTTCTACGTGATCAACATCATCGAGACCAAGATGACGGTGATGATTCCCATCAACTCCTGCGCCAACGTCGGACTGCGGGCCATCATCCAGGCGGACGAGGTGGAGGAGATCTACTCCATCCTGAAAGACCGCCAGGGTACCATCACCCCGCAACCCTGGAACCAGCGCTACCGCGACTACATGGAGAAGATCAAGACCGGCTCGGTGTTCGAGATCGCCAGGGTGCTGCGCGACCTCTACATCCTGCAAGCCGACAAGGCCCTCTCCTTCGGGGAACGCAAGATGCTGGACACCGCCAAGAACTTCCTGGTCAAGGAAATCTCCATCGCCGGCCACACCAACGAGGATATGGTCACCAAGCACATCAACCATATCCTCTCCTGAAAAAGGGGGGGCGGCCCCCTTTCAGGCCTCCGCCCCCTACCCCGCGCCTTCCTTGTCTAGCCCGCCCCCCGAAGCCATCCCCTCCCCCGACGCCCCGCCCCGGCCTCTTGAGCTGGTGGTGAAGCCCGAGGGCCAGGGCCAGCGTCTGGATCGTTTCCTCTCCCGCCTGGGGGCGGAGGAACTGGGGACGCAGCTGTCCCGCGCCCGACTTCAGGAACTCATCGCCAGCGGCCTGGTGCTGGTGGAGGACGAGTTACGCCCCAACGACTACCGGCTGCGGGCCGGGCAACGGATCCAACTTGCGGTGCCCGCCCCCGTGGCCCTGGAGTTGACCCCGGAGCCCATCGCCTTGACCATCCTGCACCAGGACGCCGACCTCCTGGTCATCTCCAAGCCGGCGGGCCTGGTGGTGCATCCCGCCTGCGGCAACCAAAGCGGCACCCTGGTGCATGGCCTACTCTATCACTGCCCGGACCTTTCCGGCATTAACGGCAAGGCCCGGCCGGGGATAGTTCATCGTCTCGACAAGGACACCTCGGGGGTCATGGTGATCGCCAAAAACGACCTGGCGCATCGCCACCTGGCCGCCCAATTCAAGGACAAAACCGCCCGCAAGACCTATCATGCCCTGCTCGACGGGGTGCCAAGCGCGGCCAGCGGGGTAATCAACGCCCCCATCGGCAGGCACCAGGTAAACCGCCAGAAAATGGCCATCACCCCCGGCCGGGGCAAGGAGGCCGTGACCCGCTGGCGGCTTAAGCGGCGCTTGCTGAAAGGTTTTTCCCTGGTCGAGGTGGAGATCGAGACTGGCCGCACCCACCAGATCCGGGTGCACCTGGCCTCAATCGGCCTGCCGGTGGCCGGGGACCCAGTTTACGGGAAGAAGAACCCCCTCTACCCCTCCCTGGGGATTAACCGGCAATGTCTGCACGCCTCCACCCTGTCATTTATTCACCCGACCACCAACGAGCGGGTGAGCTTCACCGCCGAGCTGGCAACGGACATCCGCCTGGCCCTGGAGCGACTACAGGAGAGGGAAGGGGCTTGAACGGCGGGCAAAGGCCTAAGACGCGGCTGCCTACCGCCATCACCGGTGGTATCGGCTCGGGCAAGAGCCGGGTGGCCAGGTGGCTGGCTACGGAATGCGGATTGCCGCTTCTGGCCGCCGACCAGGAGGTGCGCGCCCTGCTTGAACCGGGCGAGGCGGGATGGCAGCGGCTGCGGCGGCTAGGACCGGATTTCTTCGATCCAGACGGGACACTGCGCAAGGCCAGCCTGCGGCGGGCCATCTTCGCCGACCCCGGACTCAAACGGCAAGTGGAGTCCGCCCTCCACCCCCTGGTCCTGGCCGCCCTGCTCGCCAAGATGGCCGGCGTCCCAGGGCGTTGCCTGGTCGAGGTGCCGCTGCTCTACGAGGTCGGATGGCAGGATTATTTCGTCGAGGTGGTGGCGGTGGTCGCCCCGGAGACGATTTGTCTTGAACGGGTCATGCGGCGCGACCAAGTGAGCGAGAACGAGGCCCGGGCCGCCATCGCCGCCCAAATGCCCATCGCGGACAAGGCCGCCCAGGCCGATAAGGTGATCGACAACGGCGGGGCGTGGCCAGACACCGTGGGCCAGTTGCAGGCCATAAAAAAAGCCTGGCTCCTCGCCGGGGTGACGAAAAAAGCTTGACAGTTCCAGCGGCAACCCCGTATATGAAATTATCATCTTACGTGCAGATGCCCTTAAGAGGCGACAGCCAGGCGGTTCGCGCCCTCCACCGCCTCCCGATCTTTCATCCCTAGTTTTTTACAGCTTCCGACCTCCTAAATCGATCCCCTCCCATCTCCGCGGGTATCTTTTCGCGCCCGACGCAGTGTAATCGGAATCGGAACACCCCATACCTTTAGGGTTAAACGGCCTTTAAGCCCACAGCCGCCCGTAACAGACAATTCCTCGTAATTCATTAATAATTTTCATATATTGCGTCCATCCCATTTTCGTCCCCGGCCAGACCCGCGCCTTGGACGCCTCGGGGCACACCACTTTAAGGAAGGAGACCCTCCCGCATGGATCTAGCCGAATTAAAACTTAAGAAGATCGACGAACTAACCAAACTCGCCAAGGCTTACAAGGTCGAGGACTACAGCGGTCTGCGCAAGCAGGAGTTGATCTTTGAGATCCTAAAGGCGATCGCGGCCCAGGAGGAAAAGGCCGAGGCCAACCGCGGCAACGGGGTGCTCGAGATCCTGCCCGACGGCTTCGGCTTCCTGCGGGCCCCGGACTACAACTACCTGCCCGGCCCGGACGACATCTACGTCTCGCCCTCCCAGATCCGACGGCTCAACCTGCGCACCGGCGACACCATCGCCGGCCCCATCCGCTCCCCCAAGGAGGGCGAACGCTACTTCGCCCTGCTCAAGGTCGATTCGGTCAACTTCGAGGCCCCGGAAAAAAACCGCGACAAGACCCTGTTTTCCAACCTCACCCCCCTGCATCCCAGCGAACGGATCAACCTCGAGGATCAGCCGGACAACTTCTCGATGCGGGTGATGAACATCATGTCGCCCATCGGCAAGGGCCAGCGCGGCCTGGTGGTGGCGCCGCCCCGCACCGGCAAGACGGTGCTGCTCAAAAAGGTCGCCAACAGCATCATCAAGAATCACAAGGAGATCACCCTGATCGTCCTCTTGATCGACGAGCGGCCCGAGGAGGTCACCGACATGGCCCGCAGCGTCGATGCCGAGGTGGTCAGCTCCACCTTCGACGAGCCGCCCCAGCGCCACATCCAGGTGGCGGAGATGGTGATCGCCAAGGCCAAGCGCCTGGTCGAGGCCAAGAGGGACGTGGTCATCCTGCTCGACAGCATCACCCGTCTGGCCCGGGCCTACAACATCGTGGTGCCGTCGAGCGGCAAGATCCTCTCCGGCGGGGTCGATTCCAACGCCCTGCACCGGCCCAAGCGCTTCTTCGGCGCCGCCCGCAACATCGAGGAGGGCGGCAGCCTGACGATCATCGCCACCGCCCTGGTCGAGACCGGCAGCCGAATGGACGAGGTGATCTTCGAGGAGTTCAAGGGCACCGGCAACATGGAGATCGTGCTCGATCGCAAGATGTCGGAGCGCCGCATCTATCCTGCCATCGACATGAACCGTTCCGGCACCAGAAAGGAAGACCTGCTGCTCTCCCCCTCCGAGCTGAACCGGGCCTGGATCCTGCGCAAGCTGCTCTCCTCCATGAATCCGGCGGACGCCATGGAGTTCCTGATGGACAAGATGAAGGGCACCAAGAACAACGCCGAATTTTTTCAGACAATGAACACTTGAAAAATCGGCCTTGATGGGGTAAATATTGTCGTTTGTTTCAGGCTGCCGTCCACCGGCCGCCGCCGGGATCTTAAAAGAAGTAAGCTAACATTTATGTTGAGGAAGATAGCGATGAAGAACGATATCCATCCGGAATACCACAAGATCACCGCCACCTGCGCCTGTGGCAACACCGTCGAGCTGGGCTCGGTCAATACCGAGATGCGGGTCGAGATCTGCTCCAACTGCCACCCCTTCTTCACCGGCAAGCAGAAGCTGGTCGATACCGCCGGCCGGGTCGACAAGTTCATGAAGAAGTACGAGAAGCACTACCAGAAGGCAGCGGCGAAATAATCCCTCCTCCCGGATCATCCGTCAAGCATCATCAGTCGCTGGATTGGTGATGCTTTTTTTTTGAGCGTCGCTCATGTTTGCGAAATTCGCCCACCTACACGAAAAACGGCTGGAACTAGAGGCCAGGCTCGCCGACCCGGGGGTAATCGCCAACCAGCCCGAGTTTAGACGCCTCGCCAAGGAGCACGCCCAGGTGCTCAAGATGGACGAATTGTACGGGGAATTCACCAGTCTAAAGGAACAACTGCTCGAAAACCAACAACTTCTCCTCTCGGAGACGGACGACGAGATGCTGGCCATGATCAAGTCGGATGTCGCCGACCTGCTGGCCAGGCAGACGGAGTTGGAGCGGGAGCTGAAGATCCTGCTCCTGCCCGCCGATCCCAACGACCAGAAGAATATCCTGCTGGAGATCAGGGCCGGCACCGGCGGGGACGAGGCGGCCCTCTTCGTGGCCGATCTCTTTAGGATGTACAGCCGTTACGCCGAGTCCCAGGGCTGGCGGATCGAGGTGTTGAGCAGCAACGCCATCGGCATTGGCGGCTTCAAGGAGATCATCGCCCTGGTCAAGGGCGACAAGGTGTTCAGCAAGCTGAAGTACGAGTCCGGGGTGCACCGGGTGCAGCGGGTGCCCGAGACCGAGGCCCAGGGCCGCATCCACACCTCGGCGGTCACGGTGGCGGTGATGCCGGAGGCGGAGGAGGTGGAGTTGCAGATCCAGCCCCAAGAGCTGCGCATCGACATCTTCCGCTCCTCGGGGCCGGGCGGCCAGAGCGTCAACACCACCGACTCGGCGGTGCGCATCACCCATCTGCCCACCGGCCTGGTGGTGACCTGCCAGGACGAAAAATCCCAGCACAAGAACAAGGACTCGGCCATGCGGGTGCTGCGGGCCCGGCTGCTCGACAAGCTCCAGCAGGAGCAACATGACCAGATCTCGGCCACCCGCAAGAGCCAGATCGGCTCCGGCGACCGCAGCGAGCGCATCCGCACCTACAACTTCCCCCAGGGCCGGGTCAGCGACCACCGGATCAACCTCACCCTCTACAAGATCGAGGACATCATGCTGGGCAAGCTTGACGACCTGATCGACCCCCTCCTCTCCCACTACCAGGCCGAGGCATTAAAAACCCTCCAGTAAGCCTCGGGCCAGGTGCCCCGCCCGCCTCCGCGAAACCCATGACCCAGCTTGAGCTTTACCGTTACGCCCTGTCCGGCCTGACCGCCGCCGGAATCTCCGAGCCGGAGGCAGAGGCCGGCTGGCTGCTCTGCCACCTCCTGGGCTGCCGGCGGGCTGAAATCTTCCTGGCCGGAGGACGGCAGGTGGACGAGGCCGTGCTCCGGCGGGTCGAGGCGGCGCTGGCCCGGCGCCGGAACCGGGAACCCCTGGCCTATATCCTGGGGGAGCAGAACTTCTACGGCCGCGACTTCACGGTCACCCCGGCGGTCTTGATCCCCAGGCCGGAGACGGAGCTGCTGGTGGAGCGGGCCCTGGCCCGGATACTACCTCCAGGTGATGGCGGCATGGTTCTCGACCTGGGAACGGGCAGCGGCATCATCGCCGTCACCCTGGCGGCGGAGCGGCCCGGACTGCGGGCCGTGGCCCTGGACCGTTCGCTCGTCGCCCTTAAGGTGGCCCAGATGAACGCCCTCCGTCATCGGGTGGCGGCAAGGATCGCCTGGCTGAACTCCGACTGGGACGCGGCCCTGGGGCCGGGGGCGAAATTCACCCTGATCGCCGCCAACCCCCCCTACGTGGCCCGGCGCCAGGCCGCCACCCTCCAGGCGGAGCTGGCCGCCGAGCCGGAGACGGCCCTGTTCGGCGGCCAGGATGGGCGGGAGGATATCGACCGGCTGCTCTCCTGCGTCCACCGGCTGCTGATTCCCGGCGGAACGCTGCTGATGGAGATCGGCCACGACCAGGGCGATTACGTGGCCAAGCGGGCGATGGAACTGGGCCACTACCGGCAGGTGACGGTGCGGGAGGACTACGCCGGCCTGCCCCGACTGCTTGAGGCCAGACGCCGCCCCTAGACGCCAGCGACCCTCCCCTCCCGCCGGCGGGCCTGGCGGTAACTGAATACCGTTCCGGCGCCATCTGGCCGGGGCCGGAGACCCAACTCACCCCCCAGACTATCCGCCGCCTCCCGGGCGATGGCCAGCCCCAGCCCGCTGCCCTCGCCCGCCGCGCCGGGCCGGCGGTGGAAGGGGGCAAACACCCGCTCCCGCTCCTCGTCGGGGATGCCGGGGCCGTTGTCGATCACCTCGATCACCGCCTGCTCGTCCTCCACCCGCAGTCTAAGCGTCACCTCGCCCCCGGCGGGGGTGTACTTGATGGCGTTCTCCAGCCCGTTTACGATCATGAGCCGCAGGCCCTCGGGGGTGGCGGCAAGACCGACGGCCGCCGTCTCGTCCAACCCCAGGTCGATATTTTTGGCCTCCGCCAGGGGCATAAGCTCGGCCAGCAGCTCCCTGGCCAGGGGATTAACCTCGACTAGCGTCAAGGCCGCCCCGCCCGCCTGAAGACGGGCCAGACTCAAGAGTTGCCCGGTGAGCTTGCGGGCCCGCCCGATGCCGTCCAGCAACGGACCGAGCCTCTCGGCCATCTCCTCCCTCGACTTGGCCTGGCCCAGGTTCTGGGCCTGAATCGACAGGGCGGCGAGCGGGGTGCGCAGCTCGTGGGCCGCGTCGGCGACAAAGCGCCGCTGCTGCCCCAAGAGCCCGGAGATCCGGGCCAGCAGCCGGTTGATCGCCTGCACGAAGGGGGCCATCTCCTCCGGCAGGTCGAGCTCAGGCAGCGGTTGCGGCTGACCGGCGGCCTGGGCGTCCAGGTGCCCGGCCAGTTCAGTTACCGGCAGCAGGCCGCTACGGACGAGCCGGGCGATCAGCCAGGCCATGAGCGGCAGGAGCAACAGGAGGGGGATCAAGGCGCGCAGGGCGCTGTTGATGGCCAGCTCGTCGCGGCTATCGGTGGGCTGGGTGACGACCACGGCACGGCCAGAAGACCCCTGAAGCAGGAAGACCCGCAGCCGTCCCGCCTGGGTATCGAGGGTGTGGAAGCCAGGGGTGGCGAGGGCCCCCGTCAACCAGGCCGGACGCGGATCGTCCGGCAGACGGATGACGCTTATCAGCGACTCGGGGTCATCCAGGGTGGCTGACGCCCTGGCCGACCGCCTGTCCGGCCCGGCGCTGACTCCCCTTACCCGCCCGGCCAGCCGGGCGATCTGACGCAGGGTGTCGTCCTGAAACTCCCTGGCCTCGGCATAGGCGAGGACAAAGGAAACCGCCCCGGCGACCAGGGCGGCCAGCAGGGTGGCGACGCCCAGCATCAACACCAGCCGCCGCCGCAGCGAGGGCCGGACCACGGCGGCGGGCGGGTTCATCGCTCCACCATCCAACCCGCCCCACGCACGTTCTTGATCACCTCAGGGCCCAGTTTCTTGCGCAGGTTGTGGATCAGAAAATCGACCGCGTTGCTCTCCACCTCCTCGTTCCAGCCGTAGATCCGCTCCTCCAATTCGGCCCGGGAAAGTATGCGCCCTGGACGCATAAGCAGGGCGTGCAATAGGGCAAATTCCCGGGCGCTCAAGAGGACGGTCAACCCGCCGCAGGAGGCCTGGTGGGTGGCGGGATCGAGACTCACCCGGCCGTTGCCGAGCAGGGGCGCCGCCTGGCCGCCCTGACGCCGCGCCACCGCCCGCAGCCGGGCCAGAAGCTCGCTCACCTCAAAGGGCTTGACCAGATAGTCGTCGGCCCCGGCGTCCAGGCCGCCTATCCGCTCCGCCAACCCGTCCCGGGCGGTGATGACAATCACCGGCACCGCGCTTCCCGAACGGCGCAGGCGGCGCAGCACCGCGAGGCCGTCGCGCCTGGGCAGCCCCAGGTCGAGCAGCACCGCCTGATGCTCGCCGTGGGCCAGGGCGGCCTCGGCCCGGTCGCCGTCCCGCACCCAGTCCACCGCGTAGGCGGCGTCGCGCAGGGCCACGGCCACCGCCTCGCCCAGCATGGGGTCGTCTTCGACCAGCAAGATACGCATCGCCACCTCCTAAACCGTGATTTTCCTCCCTATCGTCAAGCTCAGTTAGACCAGAAATCCACCCCCTGGTCAACCTCGACCTCCGCCGGGGCGGGAAGAAGCGGCTCCCGCCTCTGGGTGGCGGTCAGGTAAACCACCAGGGCCAGGATAACCGACAGAAAAACGACACTGGTCGCCATCGTTCCCAGGCCCAAGCCCCCGTCTGCCGGGGACTGGGAGAGCAGATCGCCGCATGAGGCCCCCAGCGGCCGGGTCAGGATATAGGCGGCCCAAAAGGCCATGACATCATTGGCCGCCAGGAGATAACGGGCAAGGATGACCATGACAATCGCCAAGGCGAAAGAGAACGCCGCCGTGGCGTAGCCCAGATTCAGGCCCTCGGCGGCAAGGTCGCCGCCCGCGGTGCCCAGGGCGAAGGTGAAGAGGATGGCGGCCCAGTAAAACAACTCCTTCCGCCGGGTGACAATCTCGCGGATCGACAGGGTTTGCTCCCGCCAATGCCAACAGACGAAGGTCACGGCCAGGGCCAGGCCGAAGAGCAGGGTGGCATCGGTCAAGGGCAGCTTGAGATTATCGACCAGATTGTCGGAGGCCAGGGTGCCGACCACGCTGATGAGCACCACCGTGGCCCAGTAAAGCCAGGGCACATAGGCACGCGCCCGCACCTGCATGACCAGGAACACCCCCAGCATGAGGCCCATGACCAGCGAGGTGCCGGTCAGCCCCAGACGCAGGGTGGAGTTGATAAAATCGGCCGCCGTCTCCCCGACGGTGGTGGCCAGCACCTTGATGATCCAGAACCAGATGGTCACCTCCGGCACCTTGTTGAGCATCTTCGTTTCGTTTCGGCTAGTTACACTCATAATCACACGGCCTCCTGCCTGGCGCCTGGGCGGCGGATAAAGGCAAGGCCGGGAGCGGCCACTTTAAGCCCTCCCGGCCCCTCAACGGACTTTCCCCGGCGGGATCAATCCTCCTGATCCTGGCCGTCGTCGTGGTCGGTCTTATCCTCGGTGGCGGCCAGGACCTTGCCGCTTTCCGGATCGACCCGCACCTCCACCACCTTCTTGCCGCTCACCACCTCGACATCGTAGTCCCACTGGCCGCCCTTGACCTTTTCCAATTCGGCCCGCACCGCCCGGCCCGCCGCCTGCTGCTCGGCGGTGGCCACCGCCTGCCCCATGCTGATCTTGGCCTGGGGGGCGCTCAAGGCGTCGTTGTCCCCTCCGCCCGCCGCCAACGCGGTCTGGTTAAGGGTTATGGTGGCGCCCAAGGCCGCCACCGCCAGCCAATAAATCTTCCCTTGCTTTTCCATGGTCTGACCTCCTGGTCAAGGTTGTGGGAGGCGCGGATATTCGCGCCCCTTTGCCCAGGACTATAACGACCGAAAGTTAGGCGAGAGTTAGCGGATCAAAAAAAAATCTCCCTCCTTACGAAAATTGATGATCTCGCAAAAAGGCAGCCGATGGCTAAGCAAAAGGGCCGATATACAAGGCGCGGGGTGTGTTTGGCGAGTGAGGCCATACATATGGTATGCCGAACGAGCCAAACCGCCACGCGCCGCAGTAGATCGGTCTTTTTGCGACGCCATCAAAATTGACCCGCCCCCGGCGAAAAAGATACCCAAGGCGGCGGCGGCTGGTTATTATCCAAGCCGTCCCGTCAGCCTCAGCAGCCGCCAGCAGCGACCCGCAGGTGACTTCCCATAACGCCACCTTTCCGCCTCACGCCACCCATGACCGATCTGAAACAGAAAATCGCCGCCAGCTTCTCGGCCCGGGCCGAGGGCTACGACCTGCACGCCGTGGTCCAGAAACAGGCGGCGGGGATGCTGACGGACAGGCTGGCCAAACTCCAGGGCCAGGTGCCCAAGGCGGGGCCGATACTGGAGTTCGGCTGCGGCACCGGGGCCGTCTCCCGCCACCTGCCCCGCCTCTTCCCCGGCCAGCCGTTAACCCTGATGGACATCGCGCCCGGCATGATCCGGGTCAACCGGCAGGCCTTAACCCCGTTTCTCGCCCCCGGCGGCCCAGTGAACTGGCAGGTGGGCGACGCCGAGCTGATCGAGGCCCGGCCGCATTACGCCCTGATCCTCTCCTGCCTCACCCTGCAATGGTTTAACCAGCCAGCCGCCAGCCTCGCCCGGCTCTGCCAGGCCCTGGCCCCCGGCGGCCTGCTGATCTGCTCGTTTCTGACCGAGGGCTCCTTTCCCGAATGGCACGCCGTCTGCCGCGAGCTCAATCTGGCCTGCACCGCCAATCCCCTGCCCAGGGCCGAAGAGGCCCGGACGGCGGTCAGCGGCCCGGGCCGGGAGGTCTCGCTCGGGGAAGAAACCCTTGAACTCACCTACCCCACGGCGCTCGACTTCTTCCGCTCGCTCAAGGAGACCGGCACCCGCACCGCCGCCCGCGCCCACCGGCTCACCCCCGGCGAAATGCGCCGGCTCCTCGCCCGCTGGCCCAAGGAGGCAAACGGGCAGGCCCTGGTCACCTATCAACTCGCCACCCTGCTGGTCAGGACGCCATCATGATTGATGGCGTCGCAAAAAGTCCGATCTACTGCGTCCCCGTCCAACATCAGCGGGGATTGAACAGAATTGCGGGACGGTTTGGCTCGTTCGGCATACCATGTGTATGGCCTTACTCGCCAAACGCACCCCGCGCCTTGTATATCGGCCCTTTTGCTTAGCCATCGGCTACCTTTTTGCGAGATCATCATGATTAATTTCCCGCGGCAATTCTTGATCGCCGGCACCGACACCGGGGTCGGGAAGACGGTGGTGGCGGCCATCCTGACCCGTGGGCTTAAAGCCCGCTACTGGAAACCGGTGCAGAGCGGCCGGGAGGAGAAGACAGACACCGAACTGGTCAAGGCCATGACCGGCCTGCCGGAGGGCCACTTCCTGGCCGAGGCCTACTGCTTACAGACCCCAATCTCTCCGCACGCCTCAGCCCGCCGGGACGGAATTACCATCGACCGGCGACGCCTCGCCCTGCCCCCGGTGGCGGGGCCGCTGATCGTGGAGGGCGCGGGCGGACTCCTGGTGCCGCTAAACGACCAGACCCTGCTCCTCGACGTGATGCGGGACTGGGGCCTGCCCGTCCTCCTGGTGGCCCGCAGCCGGCTGGGCACCATCAACCATACCCTGCTGTCGCTGATGGCGCTCAAGGCGGCGGGTCTTGAGGTGCTGGGGGTGGTGATGAACGGCGCCCAAGAGCCGGAGAGCCGCCAGGCCATCGAGAAACACGGTCAGGTCGGGGTATTGGCCGAGCTTGCGCCCCTGGCCACGCTTACGCCAGAGACGATAAGCGCCGCCTACCGGCGGCTGTTTGGCGGCGAGAAGGATTGATTAAACGGCAGGGGAGATGGTGTCGCGGTCGGTGAAGGCGTAGGCGCTGTGCTTGTGGATGGACTCGAAGCTCTCCACACCCACCGAGAACCAGGCGATGTCGGGATGCCCCTGGGCCAGGACCGCGATCTTGCGCACCACGTCCTCGACAAACATCGGGTTCTGGTAGGCCCGCTCGGTGACGAACTTCTCGTCGGGCCGCTTGAGCAGGCTGTACACCTCGCAGGAGGCGGCCGACTCCACTAGGGCGATCAACTCCTCGATCCAGATGAAGTTCGCAAACCGCACCGTGAAGTCGATCTCCGCCCGCTGGTTATGGGCCCCGAAGCGGCTGATCTCCTTGGAGCAGGGGCAGAGGGTGGTGCTGGGCGTCAGGATCGACACCTTCAGATCGGCGCCGTCGGCGGTACCGCAGGTGAAGGTGCAGGTGTACTCCATGAGCGAAGGGGTCTGGGTGACCGGGGCCCGTTTCTCGATGAAGTAGGGGAAACGCATCTCAATGGAGGCGGAATCGGCCTGGAGTCCGGACTTCAACTCGGCCAACAGGGTGGGAAAGATCTCGGTGCGGATGTCGGCCTGATACCGGCCCAGGACGGCCCAGAAAACCCCCAGGCAGGCCCCCCGCTGCTGCCGGGGCATGTTGGCCTGCATCCGGATGCTGGCCACGGTCTGCTGGTGCCCCCCGGCCCGTTCCCTAACGCAGATGGGCAGACGGACGTTGTCGATCCCGACATGGGCAAGCTTCATTGGGGTCAAGTCTTGCAATCAACTACCCAAGCCCGGTTCGAGACGTTTTACCGTCCGGCTGACCGTGGAGTAGTGCACCCCGAAGAAGGCCGCGATTTCCTTCATGGTGTAGTTACCCGTGCCATAGGCGGCGGCCATGGCCTGCTTCGGGTCGGGGATGGTGGCGCGGAAAAAAGAGAGCGGCGGCCCCAGCGGGCGGCGCTGCGCCCTGGGGATCTCGGATAGCTCGGCCTGATCGGCGGCCGGTTGCCGCATGCTGGCGAGAAATGACTCGGAGCCCAAAAATATCTGCCCCTTAAGATCACCCCAGGGGCCGGGCTGGCCGACGCCTGCCCGGACAAAGTTGACATAACCCTTCACCGCCCGCCCCCTGGACTTGCCAAACTGCCTAAGCACCCAATCCGTCCGCAACCACTCGGGACAGCCGGCCGAACCAAGCATGGCCAGATACGAGCTCCAAGGCCAATCGCCCGCCTCGGCTACCAGACCGGCCCGCACCGGGTTGAGCACCACATATCTAATCAATTCCAAAAGATAAGAATCACGCTCCACCATCACCGCCCGATAACGGCCCTGGAACACATGCCCCACCCGCTGGTGGCGGCGGTTGAAGGCCTGGGTGTAAACGCCGTTGACCTGACGCATGCCTTGCGCAAGGTTCCCCTCCGCCGTTTCCACCACGACATGGTAATGGTTGTCCATCTGACACCAGGCATGGCACCCCCAGTTGAAACGACGGCAAGCGGCGCCGAAGATATCCAGCCACACGCGCCGGTCGTCATCGTCGAGAAAGATATCCTCCCGCCGGTCGCCCCTGGAGGTAACATGATATATCCCCCCGGCCAATTCTATTCGTAACGGTCTTGACATGAGGCAAAAGTACCACAGAATTTGCGCAATTACAAGACTTGACCCCTAGAATTCTGACCCCTAGAATTCTTAGCGTCTGCTGAATCTTTCTGTGGAATCAAGTCATGTCCAAGAATTTCAGCCATCATCAGCTCTTTCATGACTCCAGGCTGGAGAATATTGGGGACGCCGTGCTTTTCT
>JAJYJA010000061.1 GCA_021789795.1 Deltaproteobacteria bacterium
GGGCCTGGGCGTAGTCACTCTTGCCGCTCCGGGCCCCGCCCACCACCAAGACGATACTGGCCATCAGCGGTTCAGGCCCAAGAGCTGGCCCCGGCCCCCGTCCACCTCCAGCACGGTCAGGGCCGCGGGCTGGATGTCGAAACACAGCGCCTTGGCCCGCGGCAAGGCCAGCAACAGGCAGAGCATGGCCCGGATCACCCCCCCGTGACAGACCACCAAGGCCGGCTGGGGCTGGGAGATGATCTCGCCCAGCGCCCCCCTAACCCGACGCCAGAAGGAGGCGATAGCCTCGCCATCCGGGAAGCGGAAGCGGGTCGGGTGCCGTTGCCAGGCAACGACCAGCGCCGGATCCTGGGCCAGGATCTCCGCAAAGGTCAGGCCCTCCCAGCGGCCAAAGTCAATCTCCCGCAGGGCCTCGACAACCACGAACTCCGGCGCCCGGCCCGCCGCGGCCAACGCCATCTCCGCCGTCTCCCGGGCCCGGAGCTGCGGGCTGCACAAAAAGCGGCCAAGCCCCGGGGGTAGCCTCGCCCCCAGGGCCCGGGCCTGCTCCCGGCCCGTCCGGGACAGAGGCGGATCACTCGCCCCCTGGTAACGGCCCGCCCGCTGGCCGTCCGTGGCCCCATGTCTTACCAGAACCAACCGCATCGCCGCCGCCCCTTCAAGACACAAAAAAACCCGGCATCGCCATCCGCGACCCGGGAACCAATGCGCGCGGGGGTTTTAACCCGCGCCCAATACCATTGAGGCCCAAGCCGGATCCTTACCACGGGACCTGCTCGTCAAACCCTCAGGCCGGTCTCCCGGCTCGTGAATCACCCTACTTGCCGCGCCTTCCCATCCCCGGAAGGGGAACAGTGGTCTGTGGCGGCTTTCGTCCTCACTTACGGTTGCGGGGCAGCGCCGGACTGTGACCGGACTTCCCGATTATCCCCGCCGCATGCGGCCAGGGGCACCTGAGAGCGCTATTTGCTAGTGGTGCTGGCCAGGCCGTTTCACCCTTACCCGGCCAGCACCTGATTTCCTTAGCAGTTCTGATTTTACCTGTCAACAACAAAACCGCCCGCACCCCGTCCGCTCAACAGTGGCGGCCCCAGGAGGGCCTGACCCAGGGTCAGTGGGCAAACCGCAAAAGAGAAAAAAAGACCAATAACGAGGAAAAAAGACCATTAAGCAGTATGGAAGAGATATTAGTTTTCAACAAACATTGCCACCAACTCCCAATTCGCCGCTAAGCTCACCAAACCGTGTCACTTTCACCCCTTAAATCCCAGGCCGCATTCCATCGGCCATCGCCAAGGATGCCAAACATATCTTATTGATTTTAATAAATTTTAATATTGTTAAAAATGTGGTAGCGCCGCCGGAGTAAATCCTGGCAGATCAACTTTGACAGCCGGTGCCCAAGTTGATTACAAACTGGGCTCACCAAGGGGACGTTGCCCGAAATTTGAAATCAAATGCTTAGATATCAACTTTTTTAGGACAAATGTACCGTCGTCTGAACCGGCTGGCCCGCAGCTTGCTAAAGCAACCCCAAACGACCCAAAAAGGATGATGATGAGCTGGAAACAAATTTCGCACCACCTGGCCAACACCCTGCCGCCCGACCTGCACGACCTCTGGATCTCGCCCCTGGAATGCCCGCGCTGTGACCAGGAGGTCTTGGAGTTGCGCGGCCCGGACCGCTTCTTCTGCTCCTGGGTGGCGGACCACTACCTAGACAACATCCGGGAGGCCATGACCGCCCACGGCCTGAAGCAGACCTCGGTTATCTTCTCGGTCAAGGACGCCCCGCCCCTGCTGCCGGCGGCCCCCACCGCGCCTGCCGCCGCCCTAAGCCCGCCCCGGGAGCAGCTCTGCCTGCCCACGGTCAGCAAGGCCCCCTCCTTTGTCCGCACCCTAAACCCGCGTTACGTCTTCGACCAGTTCGTGGTGGGCAAGAGCAACGAGCTGGCCCACGCCGCCTGTCACGCCCTGGCCTGCGGCGACCAGTCCCTGGGGCAATGCCTGTACATCAGCGCCGGCACCGGGCTGGGCAAGAGCCATTTGACCCACTCAGTGGCCCACAAACTCCTGGCCGTCAATCCGCGCTTAAGGCTGAATTACCTGACCGCCCAGCAACTCTCCAACGACATGGTGCGCTCCATCCAGAACAAGCAGATGGACAGTTTCAAGGATCGCTACCAAGGCGCGGACGTACTGCTGCTGGAGGACATGCAGTCCCTAACCGGCAAGGTCAAGACCCAGGAGGAGCTGACTGCGGTGCTCGACGTGCTGCTGGAGAGCGGCAAGAGCGTCATCTTCACCGGCGCCAAGCCCCCCCGCGACATCGAGGCCCTGGCCCCCGGCATCCAGTCCCGGCTGTCCTGCGGCCTGGTGACCGAGATCACCACCCCGGAGCTGGACACCCGGATCGCCATCGTCAACCAAAACGCCGCCGAACTCCGGCTCGCCCTGAACGAGGAGCTGGCCATCGTGGTGGCGGAGCGGATCAAGGGCGACATCCGGCAGCTCAAGAGCGCCCTGATCGGTCTAAAGGCCAAGGCCAACCTGCGCCGGATGGCCCCCGACCTGGACATGATCAACGAGGCGCTGGCCGCCAGCATCGGTCAGCGCCAGAGTCTCACCCCAACCGTGATCCGCGACTTCGTGGCCGATCAGTTCCGGCTGGCGGGCGAGGAGTTGGCCTCCAAGTCCCGCAAGAAGACCTTCGCCTTCCCGCGTCAGATCGCCATGTACCTGTCCCGCAAGCACACCGACCAGGGCTTAAGCGAGATCGGCAAGGCCTTCAACCGCGACCACTCCACCGTCATCCACTCCATTCGCACCCTCTCCGAGACCATGCTCCAAAAAACCGGCGTCCAGGGACAGGTGGAACTCTTGGACAAAAAACTCAGCGCCCGTTTTCTGGACTGCTGACCGCAAGTCGCATCTCCAGGCTTCTCTAAACGGGATTTTTGCGGTAAGAAGAGGGCTCGCCGGTTCGCAAGCAAACCGCCCCCTAAACCCGCTGCCCCAGGTGATGGCATGTCCAAGACCGTCCTGCAACTTTATCGTCCGCTCAGCGAGACGCATGAGTTTTGCTTCCACATCGAGACCGCCTCTCCCCTCTCCCGCGACGAGCTTCGCCAGTTGCGCCTGCTGCTGGCCGACGGCTTCATCGAGGAGACGGTGGCCCTCGCCTCCACCCTGACCGGCCCCCGGCTTTTGGAGATCGGGCCCCGGCTCAACTTCGCCACCGCCTGGTCGTCGAACATGGTCTCCATCTGCCAGGCCACCGGCCTGGCCAAGATCAGCCGGGTCGAGCGCTCCCGGCGCTACCTGGTGCCGGAGGGCGAGGACCGAGATGACTTTGTCAAGCGTCACCACGACCGGATGACCGAAGGCGTCTATCCCGCCCCCTTGACCAGCTTCGAGACCGGGATGACCCCGGAGCCGGTCCAGGAGGTGCCGCTCAAGGAACAGGGCCCCGACGCCTTGCTCGCCATCCCCGGCATCTCCATGGACGAGTGGGATCGCAACTTCTATTACGACTACTTCGTGACTCGGCACCACCGCAACCCCACCATCGTCGAGATCATGGATTTAAACAACGCCAACAGCGAGCACTCCCGGCACGGGTTCTTCCGGGGGGTGCAGATCATCGACGGCGAGAGGCAGCCCGAGAACCTGATGCAGGTGGTGCAATCCACCCTCGCCGCCCACCCGGAAAACAGCGTCATCGCCTTTAAGGATAACTCCAGCGCCATCCAGGGCCGGGAGGGTCAGCAGCTGCTTCCGGTCCGTCCGGGCGAGCCTTCGGCCCTGGCCCTGCGCCAGGAGCAACGCCACCTCCTGTTCACCGCCGAGACCCACAACTTCCCCACCGGCGTCGCCCCCTTCCCCGGGGCGGAAACCGGCACCGGGGGCCGCATCCGCGACGTGCAGGGCACCGGCCGGGGCGGTTTCGTGGGGGCGGGCACCGCCGCCTACTGCGTGGCCAACCTCCACATCCCTGGCTACGACTTGCCCTGGGAGGAGCGCTATCCCTGCCCCGCCAACCTGGCCCCGGCGCTGGCGATCGAGATCGAGGCCAGCAACGGGGCCTCGGACTACGGCAACAAGTTCGGCGAACCCCTGATCCAGGGCTTCACCCGTTCCTTCGACCTCAGGCTGGCAAACGGCGAACGTTGGGGCTTCCTGAAGCCGATCATGTTCACCGGCGGCATCGGCCAGATCGACCAGCGCCACCTCGAAAAGAACCCCGCCCAGCCCGGGATGCGCATCGTCCAGGTGGGCGGCCCCGCCTACCGGGTGGGCTTCGGGGGCGGGGCCGCCTCCAGCATGTTGCAGGGCGACAACGTGGCCGATCTCGACTTCAACGCCGTGCAGCGCGGCGACGCCGAGATGGAGCAGAAGATGAACCGGGTGATTAGGGCCTGCAACGAGATGGGCGATGCGACCCTAATCGAGGTGATCCACGACCAGGGGGCGGGCGGGCCGGGCAACGTCTTAAAGGAGCTGGTGGAGAAATCCGGGGGCCGGATCGGCATCCGTAAGATCAAGGCCGGCGACCCCACCATGTCGGTACTGGAGCTTTACGTGGCCGAATACCAGGAACGCAACGGCTTCTTGATCCGTCCCGAAAACCTCGAACGGTTCAAGGAGATCTGCCGCCGGGAGAAGGTGAACTGCGAGGTCTTGGGCGAGGTGACCGGCGACCGGCGCTTCGTGGTGGTGGACGAGGCCGACGGCAGCACCCCGGTGGACCTGGAACTTGACCAGGTCTTGGGCAACATCCCCACCAAGACCTTCAGCGACCAACGCCGGCGCGAGCAACTGCCGCCGGTGGCGGTGCCCTCCGAACTCACGGTACAAGCGGCCTTAACCAACGTCCTGCGCCTGTTGTCGGTGGGTTCCAAACGTTTTCTGACCAACAAGGTGGATCGGTCGGTGACCGGACTGGTGGCCCAGCAGCCCTGTTGCGGGCCGCTCCAGGCCCCGGTGAGCGACGTGGCGGTGCTGGCCCAAGGTTATTTCGGGCTCTCGGGCGGGGCCTGCGCCATCGGCGAGCAGCCGATGAAGATGATCGCCGACCCCCAGGCCGGGGCCCGGATGGCGGTAGGCGAGGCGGTGACCAACCTGGCCTGGGCCAAGGTCGAGGGCCTGGACCGGGTCAAGTGCTCGGCCAACTGGATGTGGGCCCCCAAGCTGGCCGGCGAGGGGGCGGCCCTCTACGACGCGGCCTGCGCCATGCGGGAGGCGATGATCGCCCTGGGATTGGCGGTGGATGGCGGCAAGGACAGCCTGTCGATGGCCACCCGGGTGGGCGAGGAGACCGTCAAGTCTCCACGGGAGCTGGTGATCTCGGTCTACGCCGTCATGGACGACATCACCAAGATCGCCACCCCCGACCTCAAACGGCCCGGCCAATCGACGCTGATCTACATCGATTTGGGCCAGGGCAAGGCGAGGCTAGGCGGCTCGGCCCTGGCCCAGACATGGGGGCAGATCGGCTCCCCGCCGCCGGACATGGACGACCCCGCCCTGGTGGGCCGGGCCTTCGCGGCGGTGCAGGAGCTTATCGCCCAAGACCTGATCCTGGCCGGCCACGACGTGAGCGACGGGGGCCTGATCGTCACCCTGCTTGAGATGGCCTTCTCCGGCAACTGCGGCCTGGAGGTGGCCATAAACGGCCCGGCCCCGGCCCTGGCCCAACTGTTTGGCGAGGAACTGGGGCTGGTATTCGAGGTGGAGCAAACCGAACAGGCGCGGGTCTTGGCCCTGCTCGCCCGGCACCGGCTGCCGGCGGCGGTCATTGGCCAGCCCACCATCGCCAAGACCGTCCGGGTGCGCTGCCGCCAGGAGTTGGTCCTCGACTGCGACCTGCGGCCCCTCCGGGCGTTATGGGAGGAGACGAGCTTCCAGCTCGAACGGCTCCAGATGAACCCGGACTGCGCCCAGGCCGAGAAGGATTGCCTCTACGACCGCCCAGGGCCGGCATACAGCGTGCCCTTCCATCCTAAGCCCACCGCCCCCGCCCTCTTGAGCCGCAAGGACAAACCCAAGATCGCCATTCTCAGGGACGAGGGCAGCAACTCCGACCGGGAGATGAGCGCCGCCTTTTACGCCGCCGGATTCGAGCCCTGGGACCTCACCATGACCGATCTCCTGGCCGGCAAGATCACCCTGGACGGCTTCCGGGGCCTGGCGGCGGTGGGGGGCTTCTCCTACGCCGACGTGCCGGCCAGCGCCAAGGGCTGGGCCGCCACCATCAAGTTCAACCAACGCCTGGCCGAGATGTTCCAGGCCTTCTACCACCGGCCCGACACCTTCTCGCTCGGGATCTGCAACGGCTGCCAGCTCTTCGGGCTCCTGGGCTGGGTGCCGTGGACGGGCATCGAGCCGGAACGGCAGCCGCGCTTCGTCCACAACCTCTCGGGCCGCTTCGAGTCCCGCTGGGCCACAGTCAGGGTACTGCCCAGCCCGGCCATCATGCTGCGGGGCATGGAGGGCCTGGTGTTCGGCATCCACGTGGCCCACGGCGAGGGCTACCTAAGCTTCCCCGACTCGGAGATCCACGAGCGGGTCAGGGCCCAGAACCTGGCCACCCTGTGCTACGTCGACGACCAGGGCCGTCCCACCACCGACTATCCCTTAAATCCCAACGGCTCCCCGGCAGGCCTGACCGGTCTCTGCACCCCCGATGGCCGCCACCTGGCGATGATGCCCCACCCGGAGCGCACCTTCCTCAAGTGGCAGGCCCACTGGCTGCCCGAGGAACTGAAAAGGGATCTCGCCGCCTCGCCCTGGCTCACCCTGTTCCAGAACGCCTACGCCTGGTGCCAGGGATAGACCCAGTTCCGCACGATGCCTAAGCCTCGCGCCTAATGGCGTCCAGCCGGGCGACCAGCTCCTCAAGCTCGTTGGGCATCCCCGGGCGGTGATGCTCGGGGTACAACAGCACCGCCATGTAAAAGACACTGTCCACCCGCAAGGCCCGTTCCGCCTCGTAGGAGACACTGCCCACCCGTTCCTGGATCAAGGCGCAAACCGGGACCGGCAGGCCGTCTATCCCCTCCACCTCGTCGATCAAACCGCTCAACAAGATGGCCTTCTGCCGCAGCCGGGCCGCGTATCCCTCCTTGTTGTTCTCCTGGTAAAGAAGTTTTTGGGCCTCCTGTTCGAGGCCGCTGACCGTGATGGCCGCCCGTTCGAGAAGGGCGATCAGTTGCTCCGTGGCGGTGAGGGCGGTTGGGTGATTCATGGCGCGGACGGCAAAGGTTTATGGGCGCGGTTGGAGGCCGAACTTTCAGGGCACCTCCCATTAACAAGCAGGCACAAAGCCATTATTCTTCGCTCGAAAACATTTGACAAGTGGCAAGGGCAGATGTTTAAATAATTATGCGATTTGGCCGTTCCCCGGCCATTTGAATTCGGCTTTCTCTCAAGACGCAAACGGCTCCCCCGGCAGAAAAGCCCCGGACGCCCGGCTGCAAATGTAAAACCAAAACGGCAGAGAATTGAGAAAATGTTCCAGGCGACCTTGCATTACGAACATACACGCCAAACGACCCCGGTGTCGATGGCCTTCCTGGAGACGAATTCTTATGTACGCCCAAGCTGGTTCCGTGGAGCAGAGGAAAAGCGTGCGCTATCGGGTGGGGGGCAACGCCTACGCCCTATTAAAACAACCGCACTACAAGGAATTAGGTAGAATAATCGACATCAGCCAGACGGGAATTTCCTTTCTGTGCATCAACCAGGGGGACTGGGAAACCACCTCCTTCGAGATCGACATCTTCCTCGGCCACGAAAAAAACGACGACCCCGCCGAGCAGATCATCCTCAAAAATATTCCTCTCCAACCCATCTCCTACTGCCGGGACAATCAGGATGGCAGCCCGGCGGAGCGCCTGATGCGACGCTGCGGGGTGGCCTTCGGGGAACTGAGCCTGGACCAGCAGGCCCGGCTCGACCTCTTCATCCTCCGGCACGGGTTCGCCAACGCCTAAACGGACGGCCCACCCTCCTTACGCTGCCAACCGTTTACCGTCAGCCAACGACGGAGCTTCCTCTGCTCCTTGGCCAGGGCCGCCGTGGCCCCGGCCTGCAACAGGAGGTCGTTGTATCTCTGCTCACTGCTGTTGGCCAGCACCACCACCCCCGGTTCCTGGGACTTAAACGCCTTAAGCAAGTCCTCCCCGCTGCCCTCGGGGTCGTTCAGATCGGAATCGAGGATCACCAGTTGGATATCCCCCTCCTTAAAGGCGGCCAGGCTGTCGGCGAAGGTGTGGGCGACATGGATGGTCAGGCTCGCCTCCTCGTAGAATACCCGCAGGGTTTCCAAGATGTCCTGGGTGTAACGCGGCAGGTCGTCGATGACCAGGAGTCGCTGGTAGCGCGGCTCCCAGCCGGGCCGGGGTTTCTGGCAATCGAGACGCACCACCCGCGGGGGGGGCGGGGTGGGCGGTGGCGACGAGGCCGCAGCCCCCAAACAGAACCTTTGCAGGGTGTCTAGAAATGAGCCCATATTTCCAAGGCCACCGTTTACGGGTTAAAACTCCACCAGGCGCACAAACCGCAAGGCGTGGGTGGCACACTTGGTAACGCAGGCGGGTTTCAAACCCCGATCCACCCGCTCCCGGCAGTAGTCGCACTTGACCGCCTTGCCGGAGGCGGGATTTAATTGGGGGATACCCCAGGGGCAGGCCTGCTGGCAGGCCATGCAGCCGATACAAGTCTCCTGCTCCACAAAGACGATGCCGTCTTCCCGCTTGCGCATGGCCCCGGTGGGACAGGCCGGCAGGCACTGCGGGTCCTCGCAGTGATAGCAGGAACGGAACCTAAACTCGGTCCTGGGCACCCCACGCGCCGAGCGTAGCGGCTCGTGGCTGATCTCGCAGAGCATCGGCCCCGGTGGCAGGCCCTTGTTGGTCTTGCAGTGCACCTCGCAACCGTGGCAACCGATGCAGCGCTTGGAGTTCAAGTGGATCTGGTACTTATTCATAGCTCCACCTCCCGTTTACCGTTCCTGTCGCTGCGCCGCACCGTGACCAGTCCCTCGCACAGACAAAGCCCCCCGCCCACCCGGTCCAGATCCAAGAGCAGCCCGGTCTGGAGTTTCTGATCACTCATCCCGGCGTTACAGGCCCGACTTTGCAGCGGCACCTGCCGGCCAAAGCCGTGCAGGCAATACACCGCCTCGGGATGGATGAACTCGGTGACCTTGGCCTGGATCTGGCCCCTGGCCGCCCCGTCCTGGGAGATCACCTCCAGCCAATCGCCGTCGGCAACCCCCAGCCCCGCCGCGGCCCGCTTGTTGATCCACAGCCGGTTGGCCGGCAGCAATTCGTGCAGGAGCGGGTTGTTGATGGTGTGACCGTGGGTGTTGACCGCCGAGCGTCCGAAGACCAGCCGGAAGCTTCCCGCCGGCGGCTTGGGTGGGCTCTCGTAGGGCCTTAACGACTCGATGCCCTGGGCCGCGAGCTTGCCGCTCACCAGCTCGATCTTGCCGGAAGGGGTGGCCAGGCGGCGGGCCATTGACTCCCGGTCGTCGAGAATAGGCTTGTCGGCCAGATCGACAAAGCCCTGGGCCGCGAAATCGCCAATCTTGATCCCGGTGGGCTCCAGTTGCCAGGCCCACAACTCCTCGATGGTCGAGTAAGGGAAATACTGGCCTAATCCCAGGCGGCTGGCCAGTTGCTGAAAGATCCACCAGCCGGGCCTGGTGTCGTGGCGGGGCTCCGCCGCCCGTTGGCGATAGATGAGTCGGGGTTTGGGCCCCTTCTGCACCGCCACCTGGCAGTCGCGCTCCAGATAAGGCGACTCGGGCAGGATGACGTCGCTATACCAGCCGAACTCGCTGTAATGGGTATCTATCGAGACCAACAGCTCCAGTGTGTCTAACCGCCGTTTCTGGGCACCAGGATCGGGGAAACAGGTCAGGGGGTCGTGACGGTAACAGAAGAGGGCCTTGAGCGGATAGGGCTCGCCGGTGGCCATCGCCTCGTAAAACAGGGGAAAGATGCCCGGCCCCTTGTCAAAGTGGGGATATTTCCAGCCGGCCCCGTCGGCCCGCCGTTCCTCCGGCTTGGGCACCAGATCGGTCAGGTTGCGGATGCCCTTCCGGCCGCAGTCCTTGGCCCCCTTGGCGAAGATCTGGCCGCCCTTGATCTCGAGGTTGCCCATCAAGACGTTTAAGAGATGCAGGTTGCGGCTGGCGTAGAAGGAGTCACGGTAGCGGGCCAACATCCAGCCGGGATGGAAGATGACCCGGGGCCGGTCCGCGCCCAGTTCGTCGATGAGCTCCTTAAGCGATTTCGCCTTGACGCCGCATTCCTGGGCCGCCCAGTCGAGGGTGTAGGGCTCGACAAAGGCGGCCAGCTCATCGAAGCCCACGGTGTGACGGCGGACGAATTCGGCGTCGTAGGCCCCGGCCTTGATCAACCCGTGCAAGAGGCCCAGGGTCAGGGCGTAGTCGGTGCCGGGCCGCACCATAAGGAATCGACTGGCCTTGAGCCCGGTAACCGTCTGGCGGACATCGACGTAGGTCAGGCGGCCACCGGCGTCCAGCATGTCAAGCACCTGGTTGGCCTCGCCGATCTTCATCGACTCTAAAAGGTTGCGGCCAAAGAGCACCAGGTGGCGGGCGTTTTTGATGTCGTAGGTAAGATCCGGCCGGCCCACCCCGTACACCGAGAGGCTGGCGTGGTGGACGTTGCGGCCGCAGGCGCTGTCGTGGTTGGTGAAGTTGGGCGAGCCTAAGGCCTGGATAAAGGCCTTGGCCGGATCGACAAAGGGGCCCCCCCGGCAGCTCATGATCGTGCTCCTGGCCCCGTCCTTGGCGATGATCGCTTGCAGGCGCTCCGCCACCTGATCGAGGGCAATGTCCCAGGAAACCGGCTGCCAGCGTCCCTCACCCCGGCCACCCTTGCGGAGCAGGGGCTGCCTAGGCCGCTCGTCGTCGGCGAGCAACGCCAGCCCCGCCGAGCCTCGGGCGCACAAGGCCCCGCCCAGGAGATGGGGGTTACCCTCAATCCAAGTGATCACGCCCCCCTCCACCTCCACCCGAATGGGGCAGCGGGCGGTGCACATGCCGCACACGCTCCAAACCGTCTCTACCATCCCCTGCGCCTCCAAACTAGAATTTCCTTATCGCCCGGCGTCCGCCGCCGGTGGCCAGCAAGATCAATCGTACACGCAAACCAGGACAAAAGACAAGCGGGAAAATCAACCTCCTCGGCGCCCCGCCAATCCATGATGTTTAAAGGTTTCACGCCTGATGACGCGCCCTGAAAAAAAATATTTTTCATTGCCACAGGGTGGCAGATAGGTATAGGATAATCGTAACTATCCAGCCGCACCCCATCTGCCTTGTCACCAGCCGGCTCACATACCAAAAAGTATAGCTCGCCGGCTGGTTTCGCGCATCTGGGGCGCGGCTGAATAGTTACGGTCCCCAGCCGATGCCAATTCTGCGGCACTAAGCTGGATAGTTACGGATAATCATGGTCGCGGGCTAGCCGCCACGCCAGGCGGCGACTTGCGGGTGATGGCGGCGGCTGGCATCAGCCGCCTGGGCAGTCCAAGCAAACAGGAGGGTAGAGATGAAAAAACGATGGCTGGGAGGCTTGCTGTGCGGGGCGTGGATAACCCTAGGGACGCTTTATCCCCCGACATCCAGGGCCGAGGCGCCCCCAATACCCATACCCGCCGGGACGGCCCCGGCGACGGCCAGCTCTCCGGCGGGGCCGCCGACCATCAAGATCGACAAGACCTCCCTGGACAACGGCGGCACCATCGTGGTCAGCGGCAAGGCCCCGGCGGGCAAGCCGGTATTTATCGAGGTCTGGGGCGACAAGCTAGTGCGCGCCTCTCACTTCGACGCCAAGCCGGACAAGACGAGCGGCAAGCGGCCCTACGTCCTGTACATGACCAGCGAGATGCCCTCCTACTACAAGATGTTCGTGCCGGTGAGCGACCAGGACAAGCTGGCCCAGGCCAAGGCGAGCGGCAAGAAATGGAACCTTGACTCCCTGCTGCAGGAGGTGGGAGCGGCGGAAATCTACTCGACGCCCGCCAAGATCAAGATCGACCGTTACCAGGCCACCCTGATGGGCAGCATCGTTGGCTCGCGGGGCCAGATGCTGCCGGCAATGAACGAACAGGACAACCGGCGGCGGTCCATGGAACTGGTCAAGGTGCGTTTCCGCAGCCCAGACAAGGTACTGGGCGCCGAGGTTAAGGTCAGCCCTGACGGCGCCTACCGGGCCGAGATCAAGATCAGAAAGGGGCTGGCGCCCGGCAAGTACACGGTGGTGGCCGCCGTGGACGCGACATCCCGCAGTCAGGCCGCCAGCTTCGAGAACCACATCGGCTTTCCGCTGATCTACCTGCCCAACGCCGGCACCAGCATCAACCTCTTCTGGCCCTTCCTCTTGACCCTGGCCATCTCTATCTTCGGGGTGCTGATGGGCGCCGGCGGCGGCTTTATCATGAATCCGCTCTTCGTCTCCCTCTGGCCCCTGCCCCACGCGGTGGTGGCGGGCACGGTGATGCCGACGGTGCTCTTCTCCCAGGGGAGCGGCATCTACAACTACTCCAAGATCAAGTTCATCAGCTGGAAACTGGGGGTGACCATCGGCCTGGCGATGGTGGTGGGCGGCTTCATCGGCCCCAAGCTCACCGAGCTGATCACCCTGGATCAGTTCAAGTTCGTCTTCGGCTGGATCCTGCTCGTGCTCTCCGGGTTGATGTTCTGGCAGACCACCCCCGGCTATCTCGCCAAAAACAAGAAGGAGCAGGCGATCCTCAAGGAGTTCAAACAAAAGGCCGAGGCCGCCGCCAAGGCCAAAGGCAACTAAGGAGCAACGACCATGACGGTTAATTTTTGGGGACACGAATTTAAGGTGAACGTGGTGCTCGGCTGCCTGGGCGGGTTTTTAATCGCGGTGGTCTCGTCGATGTTCGGCTTCGGGGGCGGCCCCTTCATGGTGCCGCTGATGACCGTGGGCCTGGGTCTGCCCATGTACGTGGTGGTAGGCAGCTCGCTGCTCGCCATCTTCTTCAACACCATGATGGGCACCGCCCGCCACTACCAGTTCGGCAACTTCGACCTGACCTTCTTCCTGATCATGTTCCCGGCGGCGATCCTCGGCGGCTTCATCGCCCCCCAGATCGCCAAGAGGGTGAGCCCGCTGACCGTGAAACGAATCGCGGTGGTGGGCCTGGCGCTCCTGGCCTTGAACCTGCTCGGGGTTTATTGAACCCGCTCCAGCGGCAAGCCTTGGCCCCGGCCATCAAACCCTAGAGCTGGCGCGCACTGGTTCCCGGGCCAAGATTGATGGCGTCGCAAAAAGGCCGATCTGCTGCGGCGCGTGGCGGTTTGGCTCGTTCGGCATACCATCTGTATGGCCTCACTCGCCAAACACACCCCGCGCCTTGTATATCGGCCCTTTTGCTTAGCCATCGGCTACCTTTTGCGAGATC
>JAJYJA010000243.1 GCA_021789795.1 Deltaproteobacteria bacterium
CTGCACCATCTACATGGGCGAGGAGGACGTCAACCGCCAGCGGCCCAACGTCTTCTGGATGGAGAAGCTGGGCGCCGAGGTGATCCCGGTCAGCTCCGGGTCAAAGACCTTGAAGGACGCCATCAATGCCGCCTTCCGCGACTGGGTGACCAACATGGACAACACCCACTACGTGATGGGCACGGTCTGCGGGCCGCACCCCTTCCCGGAGCTGGTGGCCTGGTTCCAGTCGATCATCGGCATCGAGGCTAGGGCCCAAATCGTCAAACAATTCGGGAAACTGCCGGCCCGGGTCTATGCCTGCGTCGGCGGCGGCTCCAACGCCATGGGCATCTTCCAGGGCTTTCTCGACCAACCGGAGGTGGAGCTGGTGGGGGTGGAGGCGGGCGGCCTGGGGCTTGCCACCGGACGCCACGCCGCGCGGCTCGCCGGCGCGGACGGCTCGCCGGGGGTGGCCCAGGGCTACAAGACCATGTTCCTGCAAAACGAAGACGGCCAGATGAAGGACACCCACTCGGTGGCCGCCGGGCTTGATTACGTGGGGGTGTCGCCCATCCTGGCCGATCTCTGGCAAAAGGGCCGGGTGCGCTTTGCCGCCGCCACCGACCAGGAGGTCATGGCCGCCCTGGACGAGACGGTGAAAAACGAGGGCATCATCCCGGCCCTGGAATCGAGCCACGCCTTTGTCCAGGCCTACAAGGAGGCGGGCGGGCTTGGCCCCGACCAGGCGATCATCGTCAACATGTCGGGCCGGGGCGACAAGGACATCTTCACCATCGCCCACGCCTTCCAAGACCCGTCCTGGAAGGCGTTCATCATCGCCAAGGGGAGGGAATATGCGGCTTGAGGACAACATTCGGGAGCGGCTGCGGGGCAAGGATCTCCTGCTGATGACCCATATCGTTCTGGGCTATCCCTCCCTGGCCGTCAACCGGGAGGTGGTGGCCCAGATGGTGGCGGGCGGGGTCGATCTGATCGAGATGCAGATCCCCTTCTCCGAGCCCATGGCCGACGGGCCGGTGATCATCAAGGCCAACCAGGAATCACTCACCGCCGGAACCACGGTACGGCAATGCCTGGATTTCGCGGCGGAGATGACCCGCACCCACCCCATCCCCTTCCTGTTCATGACCTACTACAACATCATGTTTAAGTTCGGGGAGGCGCGGTTTTTCGAGGAGGCGCGGCGGATCGGCATCCAGGGGCTCATCATCCCCGACCTGCCGCCCGAGGAGGGGGGCTCTTACCTGGCCCTGGCGCGTAAGCATGACATCGCCCCGGTCATGATCTTCGCCCCCACCAGCACCGACGAGCGCATGGCGAGTCTGGCGGCGGCGGGTGGCGGCTTTATCTACTGCATGGCCCGGCGGGGGGTGACTGGCAGCGAGACCCACTTTGATGCGGAGTTTAACCGTTATCTCGCCCGCTGCCGCAGTCAGGCGGGCGGACTGCCGCTGGCGGTGGGCTTTGGCGTCAAGGGCCGGGATGATGTCGAGGCCCTGCGGGGCCGGGCCGAGATCGCGGTCATCGGCAGCGAGACCATCCGTCTGGTGGAGCGGGAGGGGGCCGTCGCGGTGGGGCCCTTCATCAGGGGCCTGACCGGCCAGACCGACGCCCAGACTCATAAAAAACCGGCTATAAATCAGGAAAGGATGGCCTTTCTCCGTGCCCTGCCCCTGGAGGTCAAGCAACGGATCACCGGCGCGGAGGCCAACGCCTTCCTCTCCCAGGATGAGATTCCCGACTCCCTCATGGCCAAGCTCAAGGACTTCCTGGTGCCGGACGGGGAGTGACGGCCGGTGGTTGACGACTGGCGCCAGGCCCTGCGCCGCTGCCAGAGCTGCCCCCGGCGTTGCCGGATCGACCGCCTGGCGGGAGAGCGGGGGATCTGCGGGATCGGGGCGCTGCCGGTGGTGGCCCACGCCGGGCTTCACTTGGGCGAGGAGCCGCCCATCTCGGGGAGCCGGGGTTCGGGGACGATCTTCTTTGCCGGCTGCCCGCTCCGTTGCCTCTTCTGCCAGAACCACCAGATAAGCCAGGCCCCGAGCCTTGCCAACTGGCCCGAGACTACCGTCACTGGGCTCTCGGACCTCATGCTCCGCCTGGCGGACGAGGGCGCCCACAACATCAACTGCGTCTCGCCCTCGCATGTGGTCTGGCCGCTGGCGCAAGCCCTCCGCCTGGCCCGGGAGCGGGGGCTTTCGCTGCCGGTGGTGTACAACTCAAGCGGCTACGAGTCACCCGAGGCCCTGACGGCCATGGCCGGGCTGGTGGACATCTACCTGCCGGATCTGAAGTACCTGGACGGCCGCTTGGCCCGCCGCTATTCCGGGGTGCGCGACTATCCCGAGGTGGCCACCGCGGCCATTGCCATCATGCTGGACCAGGTGGGGCACCTGCGGGTGGATGCGGAGGGTATCGCCCGGCGGGGCTTGCTCGTCCGCCACCTGGTGCTGCCCGGGGCGCTGGACAACAGCCGGCGCTGCCTGGACTGGCTGGCCTCCCTGGACCCGGAGGTGACCATCAGCCTGATGTCCCAGTACACCCCGCAGCACCTAGCCGCCCAGGAGCCGGCCTTAAACCGCCGCCTAAGCCTAGCCGAGTACGAGACCATCACCGACCACGCCTTGGATTTGGGGCTTTACCACGTCTTTGTCCAGGACATGGAGAGTCAGGACACCCTGCTTCCTGACTTCAACCAAGACGCGCCCTTCT
>JAJYJA010000244.1 GCA_021789795.1 Deltaproteobacteria bacterium
CGCCCAGCACCGCGGCGGTGAAGGCCTTGATCCCGGCCAGGAAGCCAATCGCGAAGTTGATCTGACCGATGTGGGAGGCGATCAGCACCCCGCCCAGCCCCGCCAGCACCGAGCCGATGGCGAAGGTGGCCGAGATCACCCGATCGACATCAATGCCGAGCAGCCGGGCCATCTCCTTGTCCTGGGCCACCGCCCGCATGGCGCAGCCGAGCTTGGTGCCCTTGATCAGGAAGGTTAAAAGCAGCATGGCAACGGCGGTAGTGACCAGGATCACTAGGCCGGAGGAGCCCAGAATGTCGCGGTAGGGGGCGAGGAAGGCGAACTTGGGGATCAGGGAGGGGAAGGGCACGAAGTCCGGGGTCTGGGCCAGGAGCACGAAGTTTTGCAGCACTATCGACATGCCGATGGCGCTGATTAAGGGCGAGAGCCGGGGGGCCTGGCGCAGGGGCCGGTAGGCGATCCGCTCCACCGTCACCCCGTAGGCCGCGGCCCAGATCATGGCCGCCAGGGCGGAGAGGACGAGCACCAGCACCGGATTAAGCCCCCAGCCGGAGAGGACGCTGGCGGCAATCAGGGCGGTGAAGGCGCCGATCATGTAGATCTCGCCGTGGGCGAAGTTGATCAGCCCGATACTGCCGTAGACCATGGTGTAGCCCAGGGCGATCAGGGCGTAGATGCTGCCCCTGGTCAGGCCGCTGAAGAAAAGCTCAAGGAAATAGGTCATTTATCATTATCATCGGCCAGCCGCGCTACCGCACCTCCACCCCCCGCTCCCGCAGGTGGCTCTTCACCGCCGCGATCGGCACCTCCCGGCGGTGGAAGATGCCGGCGGCGAGCGCCGCGTCGGCATGGGTCTCCCGAAACACCTCGCTGAAGTGCTCGACGCAGCCGGCGCCGCTGGAGGCGATCACCGGGATGGAGACGTGGTCGCGCACCAGGTTGATCAGCTCCAAATCGAAGCCGGAGTTGGTGCCGTCCCGGTCGATGCAGTTTAAGAGGATCTCGCCCGCCCCCAGCTCCTCGCAGGTCCGGGCCAGGGTCAGGGCGTCCAGCTCCCGGCCCTCGCGTCCGCCCTTGACCGTGCACTGGTACCAGCAGTATTCCTCGCCGTTGGGGCCGGGGTGGCTGGTCTTGATGGTGTTTTTCTCCGGTCTCGGCCCCTGGCAGTAAACCCGCCGGGGATCAACCGAGATCACCACCGCCTGGTTGCCGTAAACGCGGGCGATTTGCTCGATGGAGCTGGCGCCCGTCTTCTTGCCGCTTGAGAGATAGGCCTCCACCGCATCCACCGCGTCGCTGCCGATGGAGACCTTGTCGGCCCCGGAGCGGAAATACTCGGCGGCCACCTCCAGGGCCGTGTAATGCCGGCCCTCGGAGTCGGTGTACTCGCGGATGCCGCCGCCGATGGTGAGCGGCACGAAGACCTGCTCGGAGGTGCGCAGCAGTACCTCGATCATCGGCTGATCCTTCAAGGGAAAATCCCTAAAGGCGGTGATGTTCAGGAAGGTGATCTCATCCGCCCCCTCCTGGTAGTAGCGCCGGGCCAACTCCACCGGCTTGCCCAGGTTCCGCACCTTGCCGGACTCCCGGACATCGTACTGGTCGCCCTTGGTCACCACCAGGTCGCCCTCGTCGTTGCTGCGCACGTCCAGACAGGCGATGATCCGCTTGGCGAGCCGGGTGGGCTGATCAACCGGCGCCGTGGTCACGCGCAGACGCTCGGGCTTGATAAAGTTGCCGAGCAGGGCCACCCCCGCCTCGCCGCTCTTTTCGGGGTGAAACTGGAAGGCCGCCACGTTGCCCCGCTCCACCCCGCTTACGAACTCCTCGCCGTAGTCGGTGGTGGCGAGCACCCAATCGGCGTTCTCCGGGCCGGGCATGGCCCGGTAGGAGTGGACGAAGTAGAATTTATCCCCCTGGTAGCCGGCGAACAGGGCCGACTGCCGCTTGAGCCGCACCCCGTTCCAGCCGATCTGGGGCACCGAGAGGCCGGGGCTGGCAAAGCGGCCCACCGTGCCGGGAATGAGCCCCAGCCCGGCCACCCCCAGGGCCTCCTCGCTGGCCGCAAACAGGGTCTGCAAGCCCAGACAGATGCCGAGAAATGGCCGGTTGGCCCGCAGATAGGCCAGGAGCGGCTCGACGTAGCCCAGCTCCCGCAACCTGCCCATGGCACTGCCGAAGCTGCCCACCCCGGGGAAGACCAGGCGCTCGGCATTATTGATGTCGCGGGGGTCGCGCACCTCCCGGACCTCGCAGCCCAGGCGTTTGATGGCGTTTCTGACGCTCTGGACGTTGCCGGCGCCGTAATCAAGCAGGGTAATCATGATGGTGACCTAAATGAGATGAGACGAAGGGTGATGGCGTCGCAAAAGGGCCGATCTACTGCGTTGCGTGGCGGTTTGGCTCGTTCGGCATACCTTAGTGTATGGCCTCACTCGCCAAACGCACCCCGCGCCTTGTATGTCGGCCCTTTTGCTTAGCCATCGGCTGCCTTTTTGCGAGCCCATCAAGGGACGTGAACGTTGACCAGCCCGTCCGGCGGGCCGACGTGGGCCAATGTACCGGAGCAGCGGGGCAAAAGCAAGATTTGAGTTTTTCCTCAAAGTTGAGTAAGGAGAGGCCTCGGGCGGACTAGACAGAAAAACTCAGGGCGGTGAAAAACCAGGGCGGGCGACC
>JAJYJA010000245.1 GCA_021789795.1 Deltaproteobacteria bacterium
CTTCGTCAACGTGGTGGGCGGGGTCAAGGTGGAGGAGACCGGCGCCGACCTGGCCCTGACCCTGGCCGTCATCTCCAGCCTGAACGACCGGCCCCTGCCCCGCGACCTGGTGGTCTTCGGCGAGCTAGGCCTGGCGGGCGAGATCCGCCCGGTGCCCAACGGCCAGGAGCGGCTGCGGGAGGCGGCCAAGCACGGCTTCACCCGGGCCATCGTGCCTACCGCCAACGCCCCCCGCGCCGCCATCCCCGGCCTGACCGTCCTCGGGGTGGGCAAACTGTCCGAGGCCCTGCACCAGGTGGGCCGCCTTTCTTAAATCTGGTTGCGTAGGGTGGGCACCGCCCACCATTCCTGGGCATCGGTTTTTGTGGGGGTAACGCCCACCGGAGATGGTGGGTGATGCCATTTCGGTGGGCGGTGCCCACCCTACGTTTCCATTCCCGTTATTTCTGTCCTCTGTCCCCTGCTCCCTGTCTCCTGATGTCCGGCAACAGCACCGTCAGCATCCCCAAAAGCGGCAGGTACGAGCAGAGGTGATAGACGAAGCCGATGCCGCGCAGGTCGGCGAGCCTTCCTAGCACCGCCGCCCCGATGCCCCCCATCCCGAAGGCCAGGCCGAAGAACAGCCCGGAGATGGCCCCCACCCGGCCAGGGATCAGCTCCTGGGCAAAGACCAGGATGGCGGAGAAGGCGGAGGCCAGGATAAAGCCGCTGGCGAAGGAAAAGACCCCGGTCCAGGCCAGATTGGCGTAGGGCAGGGCGAGGGTGAAGGGCGCGGCCCCCAGGATGGAGAACCAGATCACCCGCTTCCTGCCGATCCGGTCGCCGATTGGCCCCCCGATCACCGTGCCCAGGGCCACCGCGAACAGGAAGGCGAAGAGGTGGTATTGGGCCGTCTGGATGGGTAGCTGGAAGCGGTGCATCAGGTAGAAGATGAAGTAGTTGCTGATGCTGGCCATATAAAAATATTTGGAAAAAACCAGCACCAGCAGGATCAGCAGCGACAGGCCGACGGTGCGCCGGGGCAGGGCCGGCCCCGGCTCGCCCGCGCCGCCGGAGAGGCCTGCTTGGCGGGGCTGGCGGCGTTGGTACCAGCCGCCCACCTTGAGCAGGATCAGGATCGCCAGCAGGGCGAGCAGCGAAAACCACAGGAGGCGGCGCTGGCCGCCGGGGATGATGAACCAGGCCGCCAGCAGCGGCCCCATGGCGGTGCCGGCGTTGCCGCCCACCTGGAACACCGATTGCGCGAGCCCGAACCGGCCCCCGGAGGTCATCCGCGCCACCCGCGAGGATTCGGGGTGAAAGATCGACGAGCCCATGCCCACCAGGGCCGCGGCGGCGAGCAGGGTGCCGTAGTCCGGGGCCAGGGCCAGGAGCAGCAGCCCGCCCAGGGTGCAGCCCATGCCGAAGGCCAGGGAGTAAGGCTGGGGCCGCCGGTCGGTGTAGAGCCCAACCACCGGCTGGAGCAGGGAGGCGGTGAGCTGATAGACCAGGGAGATCACCCCCAACTGCACGAAGTTTAAGGAGAAGTTTTCCTTGAGCAGGGGGTAGATGGAGAAGATCAGGGACTGGATGGTGTCGTTTAGGAAGTGGGAGAAGCTGATCGCCCCCAGCACCTTGAACGACCCGGCGTGGGGACTGGTGTCCGCAGCCCGCGTGTGAAGCCTGGATGTCGTCTGTGTTGCCATTGCGTTAAGACCAGTCTTGAGTCCGTCCGGGCATCTCCGGCACTGCCTTTGCTGTGCAAACCACCACAGTAACCACCAGAAGCAGAAAAGCGGCTGGCCCTAGGAGAGCTAACCGCTTGATTATGTGTGGAGAACCCTATGGGGTCTGAACCATTGCTCCCGGCCCCAAAGCCACCGGTCGGGCCATCTTATCTTGCGAGTTTTTCGCTTATGATTCGGTTAAGACTGGTTCCCGCCTCGGCTGCCTTAATGGCGAGGGCCCGGTGGGTGTCCGGTGGCACCCTGACCATAAATCTCCCGCTGAATGTTCTTTCGGCAAAAGGGTCAGGGGCCTTTTCCCCGTTTTTTTCCATGTCGGCCACTACCTCGGCCACAACTTGCATGATTCCCGCCAACGCCGTTTGCGGGGATTCGTCCAGCCAGCTCAGTGAAGGGAACTCGGCGCACAAGCCGATATATTCCTGGTCTTCCCCTGACCAGGTGACTCGGTACGTGTAGTGATCTTTATTTGCCACGTTCTTCCTCCAGTCTATCAATGGCCTTTAGGACTTGCCGAACCTGATACGCCTTCGCCTTATTGCCTTGCCTTTGGATGTTCACCCTAGGATCGCCCTGCCAAGGCATCTTATAAACCCGGTGGCTTGTTCCCTGTTGTCGTGGCTCGCCGAAGAAGTGGTCGCAAACCCGGCAAATATCGGCGAACATTACGTCCGCCGGGTTAGTTCTGGCGGCCCGGATGATCTCCTGTATTTTATCCATTGGCGCATGGTATCATTATTGACACTTTTTTCAAGACGATATTTTACCGCCACTCGCCACCTGCCACAAAAAAAGCGGTTAGCCCCGAGAGCTAACCGCTTTTTTTGGTAACTATCCAGCTTAGTGCCGCAGAATTGGCACCGGCTGGGGGCCGTAACTATTCAGCCGCGCCCCAGATGCGCGAAACCAGCCGGCGAGCTATACTTTCGGTATGTGAGCCGGCTGGTGACA
>JAJYJA010000062.1 GCA_021789795.1 Deltaproteobacteria bacterium
CCCCGCTCGCCAGCAGGATGGCCAGGATGCTGGAGAACCTCGACATCGCCGACTTCAGGAACAGCGGCCCGACAATGGGCATCCTAAGCAGAAAGAGGTCCCGGGCGACGGCGCCCTGCTCGGTCTTGAAGAAGGCCCTCAGCCCGAAGACCACCGTCAGCACCACCCCCAAGAGCACGTACCAGTAGGCCTGGAAGCCGTTGTACATCATCAGGCAGACCTTGGTCGGCATGGGCAGGTCGATACCCGCCTTCTTGAAGATGCCCACGAACTTGGGAATCACGAAGTTCAGGAGGAAGAAGAAGGCCCCCACCAGGGTCATGACCACCATCTTGGGGTAGGCCAGGGCCGACTTAATGTCGCGCTTGACCTTGTACTCGTGCTCCAGGATAAAGGTCACCCGGTCCAGGATCTCGGCCATGGTGCCGCTGACCTCCCCGGCGTGGATCAGACCGCAGTACAGTTGCGAAAAGATATGGGACTGCCGCCTAAAGACCGCGGTCATGGTGGCGCCCTCCTGGATCTCCTTCTCCATCTGGGCCACCGCCCGCCGGAGCATCGGGTTCTTGGTCTGCTCGCCCAGGATAGCCAGACTGCGCAACACCGGGATCCCGGTGCGCAGCATGGTCCGCAACTGCTTGGTGAACATGATGACCTCAGGCTGACTAACCTTGGACAACAGGTTCGCCAGCCGCAGGTTGCCCGCGCTCTCCAGCTTGCCCTTGACCGGCAGCACCCGCAAGGGTATCTGCCCCTGCCGGGCTAGTTGCGCCTGGGCCGCCGCCACCGAGTCGGCGTCCATGAAGCCGTCGATGGTCTTGCCCTGGGGGGTGATGGCCGAGAAACTGAACTTGGGCATGGTCAGACGAGCACCGTCTTGGCGGCCTCCTCGAAGGTGGTGGCGCCCTCGAGCACCCGCAGCAGGGCGATGTCGCGCAGCACCGTGAGCTTGCGGCTTTCACGCAGCACCTTGGCCATTTCGGTGGAGGAAACGCCCCGGATGATCATCTCCCGCACCGGCTCATCCACCTTCAAGATCTCGTAGATGCCCATCCGGCCCTTGTGGCCGGAGTGCATGCAGTACGAGCAACCCTTGCCCTTCATGAAGTTCGCCTCCAAATCTTCCGGCAATCCCCAGTAGCGGAGCACCGCCGGCTCGGGCCGGAAGGGCTCCCGGCAGTAAGAACAGTTGCGCCGGATCAGCCGCTGGGCGCAGACCCCCAGCAGAGAGGCGGAGATCAGAAAGGGTTCCACCCCCATGTTGTTTAGGCGGGTGATGGCGCTGGCCGAGTCGTTGGTGTGCAGGGTGCTAAGCACCAGATGGCCGGTCAGGGCCGCCTGGGTGGCGATCATGGCGGTCTCGCCGTCCCTGATCTCGCCCACCATGATCACATCCGGGTCCTGGCGCAGGATGGAGCGCAGTCCGGAGGCGAAGGTCATCCCCGCCTTGACGTTCAACTGCACCTGGCGCACCCCCTCCATCCGGTACTCCACCGGGTCTTCCAGGGTGATGATGTTGATCTCCGGGGTAATGACCTTGCGCAGGACGGCGTACAGGGAACTGGACTTGCCGCTGCCGGTGGGGCCGGCGGAGAGGATCATGCCGTAGGGCTGGTTGGCCAGGCGCAGCAGGGCCTCGTAATCGGCGTCCAGGAGCCCCAATTTTTCAAGCGGGATGGCCCCGGCGGAGACGAAGAGCAGGCGCATGACCATGTTCTCGCCGTACATGGTGGGCAGGGTGGAGACCCGGACGCTGATCTCCTGGTTGTCGATCTGGATGTTGAAGCGGCCGTCGAGCGGGATGCGGGTGTTGGTGATGTCCATGCTGGCCATGATCTTGATCCGGGAGATGATCCCGCTCAGCATGGCCCGGGGCGGCGGCGGCACCTCGTGGAGCTTGCCGTCGATCCGCAGCCGCACCTGGGCCCGATCCTTCTCGGCCCCGATATGGATGTCCGAGGCCTTCTCCGCCACCGCCTGCCGCAGGATCGAGTTCACCAGCCTGATGACCGGCGCCGCGTCCACCATGTCTTGCAGGTCGCTGATCTCCTCCTTTTTCGAGTCGTCAACCGTCTCGATGGTCAGCTTGTCGTCGATGTTCTCCAGGATGGCCTTGACTTCCGAGTGGATGCCGTAGATGCCGTTGGTTAGGAGATTTAGCTGCGATTTCGAGCAGATGACCGGGTCGATCTCGATGTCGCAGAGCTTTTCCAGGGCGTCCAAGGCCTGGATGTCCATGGGATCGACCATGGCCACGGTGAGCAGGAAATCGTTCTTGCGGAGCGGCACCAGCCGGTACTTGGTGGCCAGGTCGTTGTCGATGACGGTAGCCAACTCCGGCGAGACCTCGTACTCGTTGGGGTCGAACTTGCGGATCTGCAACTGGCTGCTGAGCATGTCGATGATCTTGTCTTCCGGGACGATGTCCTTGTCGATCAGGAAGTCGCCCAGCCGCAGACCGGAGCCCTTCTGATTCTCCAGGGCCTTGGCCAGGCTCTCCTCGGTCAGTAGCCCGGACTCGATCAGCATCTCCCCAAGCCGTTTACGGGTCCTCATGCCGCTCCTCCGCCGGGGCCTGCTCCTTAGGCTTGGTCAGGATCTTGGGGGTGATGAAGATCAAAAGCTCCTCGAACTGGTCGCTGCTAGAGTCCCGCTTGAACAGCCAGCCTAAGGCCGGCAAGTCCTTTAACCCCGGCACCCCGGTGTTGGCCCCGGACTGGGTCTCCTTGGACAGCCCGGCCAAGACGATGGTGGAGTTGTTCTCCACGATCAACTGAGTCTGGGCCAGCTTCTTGGTGATGTAGGGGTTGCCGGCCACGTTGTGGGTGAGATCCACCTCGTCCTTCTTGGCCTTGATGTTGAGCTTGATCGCCTGGTCGGTGATGACGTGCGGGGTGACGGTGAGGTTCAAGGTGGCGTCCTTGTACTCGGTGGTGGTCTGGGTGCCGCTGCTGGTGGAGGAGGTGGTCTGCACCGGCACCGACTCGCCCGACTCGATAATCGCCTCCGAGTTGTCCAGGGTGGCGATGGACGGGCTGGAGAGGATGTTCAGCTTACCGTCCTGCTGGAGGGCGGAAAGCTCGGCGGAGAGTACCGCGTCCCCGCCGTTGACCAGCACCCCGATGGAGGCGGGGTTGATCGAGTTGATGGCGCCGGCGGCCAGATCGACGTTGTTACCCAGGACAGCGGTGGCGGCCCCGGCGGCCCCGGTTACCCCGGTGGTGGAGGCCACCCCGTTGAAGGTGAGCTGCCCGTTGGCGTAAGAGGGCGCCCCACCGGGGGTCAGCATCACCCGGGAATCGCCGTGGATGCCGTTGGGGGTAACCGCCCCCCACTGAACGCCCAACTCGCGGGCCACGTCCTTGGTGGTCTCGACAATATGGGCCTCAATCAGAATCTGGGGGGTCGGCTTATCCAGGTCACGGATCAGGGAGACGATGGAGTCGATGGTCTCCGGGGTCTCCCGCACCACCAGGGAGCGGGAGTGCTGATCCACGGTGGCCGAACCCCGCGGCTTGCCGTCCTTGTCCTTGGAGAGCATGGGGGTCACCGACTCGGCCACCGCCTTGGGATCGGAGAACTCGATGGGCACCACTCGGGTCACCATCTCCGCCAGTTGCTGTTTCTGGGCCTGGAGGGTCTCTTGCTCCACCTGCTGTTTCAGGTCGTCCATCGACATGACGTGCAGCAGGTTGTCCTTCTTGACCACCGTCAGCCCGTAGCTGTTGATGATCCCCATGAACACCGTGTCCCAGGGGGTGTCCTGAGTTTGCAGGTTTAATTTCCCCTTAATGCTGGGGCTAATCAGAATGTTCTGGTGGGCGATCACCGCCAGGGTGCGCAGGGAGGTGGCCAGATCGTCGTCGATGAAGCGTACCGAGAGCTTGGTCTTGGGCAGATCGAGGGCCTTGGCCGACTGGGCGGCCCCCGTCTCTCCTCCCTCCGTCCCCGACCCGACCTGGCCCGAGGCGGGAGGGGTCGGGAGACCACCTGCCGCCGGGGTCTCCTGGGCGGTCAGCCGGCTGACGGCGGGAGAGTACGGCTTGGACTTTTCCGCCTTAAGCCGCCACTTGTCGAAAAAAGGGTCAACCTGAGGCTCGTGGCTGACGCACCCGTAGAGCATGAGCCCCATCAAAAAAACCCCAAGCACGGCAAGGGCTGACTGGCTGGCGACGGCTTTCATGGCAAGACCTTCTTCTGGCTAATAGGATCTAGTTTTAATTTCCAAGCGTCCAGGGACCTTGGCCGACTCCGGCGCGATGGCGGCGGGCACCGCAAAGGAGTTGCCCTGTTCCGTCACCTGCAACGAATCCTTGTTGATCTGGCTGACCGTGAACTCGTCCACCTGTTCTCCCACCCGGTAGTCCATGCCGTTAATGATGGCGATCCGCTCGTTGCCCATGGATAAGAAGCCGGTATAGACCAACTTGCCCGCCTTATCCCGCATGGCCTTGACCTCCTCGGCCTTGGCCTCCTGGGCCTTGGCCTCGCCGCCGTAATCGACCCGCCGCCCGGCAAACACCCCCGCCGCCGGCCAGGGGTCGTTAAGCGAGGCGGCCAGATGGTCGATCTTCTGGCCCTCGGGGGTGGAGAGGGCGCCCAGCTGGGCGGCGATGTCAGCGGACACCTGGCCCTCCGCCTGGCTGGCCGTCTGGCCAGTCACCGCCCGCTTGTGGCCGCGCAGGACAAAATCCACCCCCCCGTACAGCAGGGCCAAGACCACCAGAATTAGGAGTATCTTTTCACTCTTCTTCATCGCCTGCGGACCAAGTTACGCCAGATCGATGGTGTAGGTCAGCTTGAAACTCAAGCCGCCGTCATCGGCATGCACCTCCAGGCTGGTCACCTGCCGGACGTAGGGCAGGGAAAGCACCCCCAGCAGGAAACCGCGCAAGGCCGGCATCTGCCCCTTGAGCTCGGCACGGACGGTCAGCCGCCGCCAGGAGGAGGCGCCCTTGTCGTCCAACTGCGGCTCCACCGAAACCAGCTCCAGCGAGGAGCTGCTCGCTATCGCCCTGGCATCCGCCTCGATGCGGCTGGTCTGATCCTGGGGCAAGGGTTTTAAGGCCACCAGCCTGGGGCCCGGCTGCTGATCGAGTTTGGCCACCACGCTGTCCACCAAGGCGATGGCGGCCTGATTCTGGCGCTGGGCCGTCAATTTCTGCTTGAGCGCCTCCGCCTCGCGGTTCAAAACCGCGTAGCGAGACCTAAGCGGGACGATGCTGATCATCACCAACAGCAGCAAGCCCGCCAGGCAAATGGCCAGGAAGACGGCGTTGTGGCGGCCAAACACCAAACGGGGAGGCATCATGGGGCCACCGCCTCCGCCAGCTCGGGGCTGGTATCAAGTTGAATCTCAAAGCGCAATACCTCCTGCTGATTGCAAACCGCCTTCTCCTTGGTCTTCAAGGTCGGGTCCTTAAGCAGGCTCAGGTTGGTCAGGGCCTTCAGAAGGTTCATCAGCACAAACTCCTGGTTGTTTTCAGGGGCCGCGACATAACCGGCCACGGTCAGGGTCCCGGACGCCGCCTTCTTGGCCGGCTGGCCGGCGGCTTGGGCCACCGGCGCCTTCTTGGCCGGCCGCGGGGATTTAAAATCCAGGTGCAAATCGGTCAGATTGATGTCCTTATCCACCGCCCGGACCAGTTCGCCGACGATGGCGATGGCCGCGAACCGGCTCAGCCGGGCCCGGTTGTCCTTATGGAACTGCATCACCTTCTGAATGGACTGGCTGACGTAGTCGCCGCTCTGCGACCTGGGTTCGGCCTGGTATCTTTTGTCCAGTTCCGCCTGCATGGCGGCAATCCTGGCCTTCTGCCCCAATTCCTTCTTGAATTCCAGGGCGAACACCAGGCCGCAGAGCACGGTCAGGCAGATGGTGACGATGGCGATGACGTTGTTCACCCGGCGGGTGGCGGCCTCCCGCTGCCGGTCGGCGTAAGTGAAGAGGAAGTTGGCGGTCCGCGCCCGGTCGGAGAGGGAAAGCCCCACCGCCACCTGCAAGTTTGCCTCCCCGCCAGGCGAAAACTGGCCGGCGCGGGCAAATACCGAGGAAGACAGGGGATCGATCACCGAGCATCTGATGCCGATCCGGGCCTCGATGGCCTCCAGGATGGCGGGGGCCAAGGTGAACTCCCCGGAGGTGACGATCCGGCTAACCGCCGGGGTTTTGAAGGTGGTGCCACAGTACTCAAAGGTCCTGACCAGTTGCCGGGTCAGGCGCTCGATCACCTTCAGACCGTCGAGGTTGAGCTGTCCCAGCAGCTCGTCGCTGGCCGCCTCTGGATCGGCGCAGGCCGGGAAGAGATAGCCCCTGGCTGCCTCCTCGCCAATCACCATGTCCTGGGCCCCGGCCTGATCCAACAGGGCCTCGACAAAGCTGTCGGCCCCGGTCTTGATCTCCCGGCTGAAGAACATCCGCCCCTGATAAAACAGATCGATGAAGGAGCTGGCCCGGCGGACGGTGAAATAGACCACCGGCTCGGCGGGTGATACCGTGTCGTCCTGGTTTAAGAAGTTTTGGATCGCCGCCGCCGGGAAGGTGAGCCCGGTCAGCTTGAACCCCGCCTCCTTGAACATCGTCTCCACCCCCTGCACCTCGTGGCGAGGCACCAGGGTGACCAGGGTCTGGAGCTTGGGGCTGGCTGGGGCCTCGTCCAGCGTCTGGAGCACGGAAAAATCAAACAGACTCGCCGTCTCGTCGAACTCCAGCTCCCGCTTGGCCGACCAGAAGACGGCGTTAGCAATCTCCGCCTCCGGCAGCCTGGGGATGGTGATATTGGCCAGGGCCACTGGCCGGCAGAAGGAGTAAGAGCACCAGATTTCCTGGCGTCCGGCCCCGGAGACGAACTCGGAGAGGGCACGGAAGAGCACCTCCCGGAAGGACTGATGCTCAAAGAGATGCTCCGGCCCGCGGTCGCGGTCGTAGTCGTAGGGCACCGACCGGTAGGCCAAAAGCTCGTTTCCCTGCTTGCCGATCTTGGTCTTGACCAGGTGGATCATCCCCGGCTGGATGTCGATGGCGATATTCACCAGCTCCTGGGACTTCAAGAGGCTCACCCCCTGGCGTAGGGAAAGGAGGGCGGTCTTGAGCAACGACGGCTTGGGCGGGAGGATGACGATGCCCGACTCCAGCGAGGGGATGGCGGTCGAGGCCACCGGCGGCCGGGCCAGGGGCTCGTCTTCCTCGTCATCATCCTCGGCCGGAAGGTGGTTGCTGGTCTGGGGGCCTGGCGCCAGCGCCGGTTCTGGCGCCGGGGTCACGGCCTCGGGCGCTAATGGGACGACCGGCGGCTCCGGGGCGAGAGACCCGGGGGAGGCGTCCATCTCCGGGGGTAACGCCCCTGACGCCTGGGTTTCAGGAACAACTGCGGGAGACGCCGGCGCCTCGTCCCCCGCCTCCAGACTCAGCCCCCCCTCGGGAAGGACCAGCACCGGCGGAGACAGGGGACTGTCCGCCAGCGGCGGCGAGGCAAGGTCCACCTCCCGTGAACCCGCCAACTCACGCTCGAAGCTCAAGTCTTCTAACGAAAGAACGATCTCCGGCGGCGCGGATTCTGGAGCAACGGGCTCGGAAGGAAGGGACTCGGGCGGGGTGAATGAGGCCACGGCCCCGCCAGGCTCAGGCGCGGCGTGAAAATTAACGGCGGACGTCGGCAGGGGCGCTGGGGCCTCCGTCGTCATGACCGGCGGGGACGGGCTCTGGTCGGCGGCCGGCCCCTTTCCAGCCCCTCCCGCCTCCGGGGGAGAGGGCGAGGCGGCGCCGCGAATCAGCTCCAAGAGTTTTTCAGTGGCGGTGATTTCCTGGGAGGTGGCCATAAAAACAAAGGCTAAAAACCACTAGACATTCACAGTATAATATTATTCAGCAGGCCGACTTCGGGATCAACGGCAGGGGAACTGGCCCGAGACCCTCGAATACGTATAGCGGATTGAGGCGGACAGCACAACTAAAAATGCCGGTAACTGCAAGCGTGGAAAAGAAAAAGTGAAGTCGGGACCGGCGGGTCTCACCAGAGCCGGCGAAGGCGGTCTAGCAGACGGTGGGCGGTCTCCTCCTTGGAGAGGAGGGGCAGGACCTCGGGCTCCGCCCCCTGGGCGAGGATGGTCACCTGGTTGGTATCGGCGGCAAAGCCCGCGTCCGGCCGCCGGATGTCGTTTACCACCAGCAGATTCAAGTTCTTGGCCGCCAGCTTACGGCGGCCCTCCTCCAGGTGGCGGTCGCTCTCCGCCGCGAAACCCACCAGGAGGGGAAGGGGGTCAGCGCCCTTTCTTTCCCCCAACTCCTTTAGGATGTCGGGGTTGGCGACCAGTTCGAGCAGCTCCGCGCCTGGCGCCGACTTCTTTAGCTTGTGCCCCGCCGCCGCCTGGGGCCGGAAGTCGGAGACCGCGGCGCTCATGACGATCGCCGAGGCGGCCTGGTAATGGGCCAGCACCGCCTCCCGCATCTCCAGGGCGGTGCGCACCCTCAGCAGCTCGACCCCCACGGGCGGCGGCAGGGCGCTCGGCCCGGAGACGAGGATCACCCGGGCGCCCCGCTGCCGGGCGGCCTGGGCCAGGGCGTATCCCATCTTGCCGGTGGAGCGGTTGCTCAGGAAGCGCACCGGGTCTAAGGGCTCTTGGGTCGGCCCGGCGGTGACCAGCAGGACCTGGCCGGCCAGGTCCTGCTCGGTCAAGGCCGCGGCGAGCCACGTCCGGGCAGCCGGCCAGTCGGGCAGTCGGCCCGGGCCCTCTGCACCGCAGGCCAGCGGCCCGCATCCGGGCTCGACCACCAGGTAGCCCAGGGCGGCGAGCCGGGCCAGGTTGTCTTGCGTGGCGGGATGGGCGAGCATCTGGCTGTTCATGGCCGGGAAGACCGCCACCTGGGCCCGGGTCGCCAGGACGACGGCGGCGAGCAGGTCGTCGGCCAGGCCGTGGGCCAGTCGGGCCACGGTGTTGGCGGTGGCCGGGGCGATCACCAGGAGGTCGCAATCCCTGGCGAGCTTGATGTGGGGGATGGTCTCGGCGCCGGCGGCGGCAAAGAGGTCGCCGGCCACCGGTTGGCCGGAGAGGGCGGCAAAGGTCAGGGGGGTGACGAACTGGGCCGCGGCCTTGGTCATCACCACCGTCACCACCGCCCCCTCCCCCACAAGGGCGCGCACCCAATCCGCCACCTTATAGGCGGCGATGCCGCCGGTGATCCCCAGGATGACCCGCTTGCCGGCGAAGGGAGAGCTCATGGCCAAGACGGAAGGTCAGCGCGGCCCGGCCTCAGTAGCCGCCGCCGTATCCGCCATTGCCACCATTGCCGCCGCTACCGCCGGCGGTCAGGTCTTCGGCCATGTAGGCATAGACCTTGGTGCTGGTGCCGAACTCACCCTCGTAGATGGTGATCATGCAGTTCTTGTTGGGCTTGGTGAAGGAGAGCAGCACATTCTGATACTGAGCCTCTCCCGTCAATTTCCAGCCGTTTTTCTGCATGGAGTGGATGAAGAAGTCGGTGAGCGAATCGACCTTCAGCCGCCCGGTCATATAGATGATGCCGCCGGTGAAGGAGCTGGTGTTGATAATCAGGGTCTTGTCGCGATCCAGGGACAGCTCGGTGGGGGCCTCGAAGTCGTGGAACTTGGTGGGGAAATAGGTCATGGGACTGGTGGTGCCCGCCGCCGCCTCGTTGGCGCCATGCCCCAGGCCCAGACTGGAGCAGCCGGACAGGGAAACCACGAACAAGATGCCTAAAATCGTCCCCAGGGCGCGTTGGCGTCGTGTCTGCTTCATGTTCCTTCCTCCTTAAATGGTTTGACCTTAAACGGTTATCTTTCCCCCGCCGCCAGCTGGGCCGGAAACGAGGCGTTACAGCAGAAAATGGGCCAGCGGCTTGCGGGTGGAGCGCTGCTCGCGGTGCCGGGGGTGGCCGACCGCCACCACCGCCATCAACTCAAAGCGGTCGGGCAGCTCCAGTATTTGATTCACCTGCGCCTTGTTCTTCAGGATCTGCCCCAGCCAGACCCCGCCCAACCCCAGGGCCTCGATGGCCAGGAGCATGTTCTGGATGCAGGCCCCTGCCGCCTGGTGATCCTTGACCGGGTCGTAGCTCGCCTCGCCGTCCAGATAGACGGCGATCAGGGCCGGGGCGGCCAGGATGACGTGGCCGTAGGTGGTCTGCCCGGCCAGGGCGGCCCGCGTCGGGGCCTCGACCACCAGCTTGAAGCGCCAGGGCTGGTGGTTCAACCCCGAGGGTGCCCAGATCCCGGCGGTGACGATCTCGTGGAGTTGCTCCCCGCGCACCGGCTCCCCGGTAAACTCGCGGATGCTCCGGCGGTTATGGATGGCGTCCAGGATGGCGGCTTGCATATGCCGCTATTCTATACTAAGGTTTGGTGGCAAAATCCAGCGAAAGGTGCGGGCAAACCCGACCTTGATCCACCCCGCCGCTCGGCCATCCATAAATTAATTGCCCGACATGAACATGACTACCCATCCCCGTCGTCAGACCATCCTCATCGTCGATGACTCGCCCGCCAACATCGCCTTCCTGGGCAACGTCCTGAAAGAAGGTTACGATCTAAAGGTGGCCACCAACGGGCCCCAGGCCCTGCAAATCGCCCAGGACACCCCCGATATCGGGCTGATCCTCCTGGACATCATCATGCCCGGCATGGACGGTTACGAGGTGTGTCGGCGCCTTAAGGCCAGCAAGGTCACCGAGAGGATCCCGGTCGTCTTCGTGAGCGCCCGCGCCGATATCGACGACGAGGCCCTGGGCTTCGCGGTGGGGGCGGTGGACTACATCACCAAGCCCATCCGCTCGGCCATCGTCAAGGCCCGGGTCAGAACCCACCTGGCCCTCTTCGACCAGAACCAGGTGCTGGAGGAGATGGTGAGAAAACGCACCGAGGAGCTGGCCGTCACCCAGGACGTGACCATCCTGAGCCTGGCGACCCTGGCCGAGTACCGCGACAACGAGACCGGCGGCCACATCGTGCGCACCCAACGCTACGTCCGGGTACTGGCGGAAAACCTGCGCCACCGCTCCCGCTTCCGGGACGGCTTGAATCCCGAGGCCATCGACCTGCTCTTCAAGTCCGCCACCCTGCACGACATCGGCAAGGTCGGCATCGCCGACCGCATCCTGCGCAAACCCGGCCCGCTCACCCCCGAGGAGTTCGCGGAGATGAAGAAACATCCTGGCTACGGGGCGGCGGCCTTGGCCCGGGCCGAACAACTGCTGGGCAAAGACAAAAGCTCCTCGTTCCTGCGCCTGGCGCGGGAGATCGCCATCTCCCACCACGAAAAATGGGACGGGTCCGGCTACCCGGACGGGCTGACCGGCGATGAGATCCCGATGCCTGGCCGGTTGATGGCCATGGCCGACATCTACGACGCCCTGGTGAGCAGGCGGATCTACAAACCGCCCTTCTCGCACCAGAAGGCCTACGAGATCATCGTCAACGGGGACGGACGGGTCATGCCCTACCACTTCGACCCCGGCGTCCTGGAGACCTTCATCGACCACCACGAGACCTTCCGCGCCATCGCCGCCGAATTCGCCGATTCCGATGAAGAACGTCAGGCCTTAGACGGCCATACAGAGACCGCGCCATGAAAGCACATCTATCCCTACGGGCCCGAATCTATCTGAGCGTCACCCTCAGCGCCCTGGTGGGGGTGGCGTTGATCACCGCCTACGGTTTCTACCTGACCGCCCGCACGGTGGAGGATAAAGTCGAACAACCGCTCCAGGCGCAAGACAAGATGATCGCCCAGCGGGCCCAGGCCTTCCTGGCGGCGTTGGCCACCGAGGCCCGCCACCTCGCCGGCTCGCCAGACACCCAAGGTTTCCTGGTCACCGAAAAAACCGGCCAGGCCGACCCGCGTTTCGACATCACCCACCCCACCTGGCAGCGACTACTAACGGCGCAGTTCGAGGCCGCCATCCAGGCCCACTCCCCGCACATCCTGGCGATCAACTGCCTAGACGAGGCGGGACGGGACGTCCTCTCCGTGACCTCGCCAGGGGATGGCGGAGGGGGAAAACCAGAGGCCCCGCCTCTTGCCTCTGCGTGGCGGCCGCAGGCCCAAACAATCGCGGCCCACGTCTCGGAGCTTCAGTTGCGACGGGCGCACGGGCAGATCGTGGTGCCCTACCAGCCGCTGGTTCGCATCACCATACCGGTGCCTAACGCCGCCGACAAGAGCTGCGGGCTGCTGGAACTGGTGATCGATGCCCAAGCAATGCTGCACCAGCCAGAATTGCTGGGTAAATCCGACGACCGCCACCAGGCCTTTATCGTTGACCGGAACGGCTTCTACGTGCACCACTCCGCTGACAAAGACAAGGAGTTCGGAGACCCGCGAGACCTGGGCTCGGGGCACAACGTGCGCCAGGACTTCCCGGAACTGGCGGAGCGGCTGCTCTCCGGGCGGGGCGGCTACGCCTACGACCGGCGGGGGAACGCCCTCTTCTTCCAGCCCTTCCATGCCCCGGACGCGACAAACCACTTCTGGACCATCGTCCGGGTCTTCCCCCAACGAGAGCTTCTCGCCGATCTCAAAAAATGGGAGGTCGCCTGTGGAGTGGCGGGCATCTTGGCCCTGGCCCTGGCCTCCCTCCTGGGCCTGTCGCTTACTCGCCGGGTGCTCTACCCGGTAGGGGAGCTGATCTCCGGGGCCCAGGCCATGAGCGAGGGCGACTTTACCCGCCGGATCCCGGTCTCCTCGTCCGACGAGGTGGGCCGGGCGGCGCAGACCTTCAACCTCATGGGCGAGCGTCTTCTGGCCGCGAGCGAACATGAGCGGCGGCGGAACCAGGAGTATGAAGCCCTGCTCGGTCTGTCGAGCGCCCTGATCGCCCCCCTGACCCTGGATAAACTCCTGAGCCACACACTGGAGGCGGTGCGGCTGCTATGCACAGAGAACATCAATATCGCCATCCTCATGCCCGACCTCCAAAAGGAGTGGCTGGTCTGCGTCGCCGGCCAAGGCTGGAATGAAGAGCTCATCGGTGCCAGGACGGACGCCATGGCGGGCGATGCCCCGCCGCTGACCGTCATGCGTACCAGAACGCCGCTTTTATTCGGGGATTGCGAGACGGAACCTCAATTCAAGATGCCGGACTTCGTCCGGGATAAAGGGGTGAGAAGCGGCGCCATAGTGCCCATGTTGACCGAGGACGAGGTCCTGGGCGTCCT
>JAJYJA010000246.1 GCA_021789795.1 Deltaproteobacteria bacterium
CGGTCATGGCTTAAGGGCGCAGCAGGAGGCGGTGCAGCCGGGTCCGGTCTCCGGCAGTGCCCGGGAGGCGACCAGCCCCATGTGCAGGCCAAAGGTGGCGGTCAGGGTCTCGGCGGTCAGCACCTCCCGAGGCGGGCCGACGGCCACCACCTGGCGGTTTAAGCAGATAACGTAAGTCGAGTGGTGGGTGACGGTGGCCAGGTCGTGGCTGACGATAAGCTGGGTGAAGTGGTGCTCGCGCCGCAGGCCTTCCAGCAGCTCGCAGAAGATCTGTTCCCCTTGGAAATCCACCCCGGCGGCAGGCTCATCCAGGATCAACAGGTCGGGCCGCTGCTGCAAGGCTAGCGCCAGGAGCACCCTCTGCATCTCGCCGCCCGAGAGCGCCCCCACCTGCCGGCGGGCCAGACCCTCGGCCCGCACCATGCCCAAGAGCTCGACCGCCTGGTCCTGATGGCGCCGTCGCTGTCCGAACCACAGGGGCAGACGCTGGCTGCCCATGACCATGAACTCCAGCACCGTCATCGGCAGGCCCCGGTCTAAGGCCAGCCGCTGGGGCACGTAACCCAAGCGTGGCGGCCGGCCGGCCGGCCCCGGCGGGAGGCGAATCATCCCCTCGTGGGGCACCTGCCCCAGGAGGGCCAACAGCAGGGTGGTCTTGCCGGCGCCATTCGGCCCCACGATGGCGGTGCAGCCGCCCCGGGGCACCTGGGCGCTCACCTGGGTCAGAATCGGCACCCCGGCCAGGTTGACGCTCACCCCTTCGAAGGCCACCGCCGGATCCACAAACGGAAGCGGCTGCATCGATTACTTGCCCCCCAAGGTGCCCTTCAGAATTTGCAGGTTACGTCGCATCACCACCTCGTAGTAGTCGAGCCCGGCGCCGTCCGGCCCGGAGACCGCCGGATCCAGAACGGCGTAGGGGATGCCCGCCTCGCGGGCGATGGTCTTAGCCACCTGCGCCGGATACTGGGGCTCAGAGAAAATCGCCCCCGCCTTGGCCGTCTTGGCGGTCTTGATAAGGGCCAGCATCTCGGAGGCCGAGGGCTCCTGGCCAGGATGGGCCTCAATCACCCCCACCACCTTGAGCCCCATGTCGCGGGCCAGATAGTCGAAGACCCCGTGTTCGGTGATGATCCGCCGGTTGGCCAGGGCCTGGCCCACCAGGACGGCCTGCCGCTCCAGATTCATCATCCTGGCCTGATAGTCGCTGGCGTTTTTTTGGTATATTTCCTTGCCTGCGGGATCAACGGCGGTCAATCCGGCGGCGATGTTGGCCGCCAGCAAACCCGCCAACCGCGGGCTGGTGAAGAGGTGCGGGTTGACCCCCTGGTTCTGAGGGTCGTCCTCGTCCTCGCCCGGCTGGTAGCGCAGGGTGTCGGTGATCCCTTGCGAGCTGTCGATAACCTTGGCGCGCGGGTTGACCACGGTGGTCTTGGCACCCATGAAGGACTCCATCCCCAGGCCGTTAATCACCAGCACGTCCGTCTGGGCCAGGCGCTGCATGTCTTTAGGGGTCAGGGTATAGTCATGGGGACAGCCAAATTGCGCCGGCAGCATCAGGGATACCTGGGCCGCGGCCCGACCCTTGGTGACGTTACGGGTGAGCTGATAGATGGGAAAGGTGGTGCAGAGGATGCGTAAAGAAGGCCCCTCAGCCAGCAAGCGGGCCGGCCGGCCGGCCACAAGCATCAGCAACAGGACGATGGCCAGCCGCCGGTAGGGGGTGAGAGAAAATGATTTCGGCATGAAGATGTCCTTTTCTCTGCAAGGGTTGCAACCAGGCAGGAGACGCAAACGTTATCCCTCCCTCCGCGCCGGCAGCACGACCACGAGGACTGGGCAATCACCTAGACGGGAGAAAGTTGAGGCAAGATATAAGCCCCTAGCCCTGCTTCTGTCAATGGCAATCAACCCGTGGCCATCCCCATCCCGAAGGCGCCCCTTTCGCTTTCTTGAAATTTCTGGCATCATGGGGTTGGCGTTTACGTCCCGTCTCATCCACCGACAAACCAAAGGGAGGGCTCAAGACATGCAACTACTGATCGTCTATTATTCGCTTTACGGGCATGTGGCGGCTATGGCCGAGGCGGCGGCGGAAGGCGCTCGCCAGCTGGAGGGGGTGGAGGTGGTCAGCCGCCGGGTACCCGAAACCCTGCCTCCGGAGGTGATCGCCAAGATGGGGGCCAGCGAGGCCCAAAAGACCCTGTCCCAGGTCCCGGTCTGCACCGTGGAAGAGCTGGCCGGGGCCGATGCCATCCTCTTCGGCACCCCCACCCGGTTTGGCAACATGTGCGGCCAAATGCGTCAGTTTCTGGACTCCACCGGCCAGCTCTGGGTGCAGGGCGCCCTGATCGGTAAGCCGGGCGGGGTGTTCGTCTCCACCGCCACTCAGCACGGCGGCCAGGAGAGCACCATCCTGAGCTTCCAGATCAGCCTCCTGCATCACGGCATGGTGGTGGTCGGGCTGCCGTACAGTTTCCAGGGCCAAATGGGGGTGGAGGAGGTCAAGGGCGGTTCACCCTACGGGGCCAGCACCATCGCCGGGCATCAGGGAGAACGACGCCCCAGCGCCGTGGAGTTGGAGGCGGCCCGCTTCCAGGGCCGGCACCTGGCCGGGATCGGCAAACGGCTTAAGGGCTAACTTAAGA
>JAJYJA010000247.1 GCA_021789795.1 Deltaproteobacteria bacterium
CCGCCTCCCGGGCGGCCCGTTTCTTGTCGTCCTCCAGCTGCTGGCTGGCATGCTCCTTCTTGTTTTGCGTCACATGGCTGCTGATCTCGTTGAGATCGACCCAGGTCTTGTGCTGGGGGGGCTCCTTCTGGGCGGCGCAGGCGGCCAGCAACAGACAGAGCAGGAGGGAGGCTAGACGGGGTAGCAGACGGGAGGGCATCGGTTCACCTAGGATGGAAATTTGTTGGTCGCGGCGGCGGAAGGATACGGGGTTCATGTCATGACCCTCACTGACCAGGGGTAGGGTTGTTGCCGGGGATGGCGGTTGGCGCCATGGGCACCGCCTGATTGTCGCCCTCCCCGCCCCGGTTAACCCGGCTGGTGTCCGGGGCCGGCTGCCGGGGGATGATCATCCGCCGGATGGGCAGGGTCATGGGCGCCTGCCCGCCGGTTTGGCCCGGGGCCGGGCCCCCGATGGCGCCGGCGGCCGGACTGCTGACCGGGGCCGGGGAGGAGACGCTTATCCCGCTCCCGGAGGATGAAGATGAAGCCGGGGCCGGGGCGGAGAAGGCCGGCGAGGGCGATGATGGCAGCGAGGGCAAGGCCGGCGCCCCGCCCATGCTGACCGACGGCGACGAGGAGGCCGGGGCGTCGGACGCCGCCGGGGCGCCGATGACGGGATGGATTCCCGGCCCCATTTGCCCCGGCAGCCCTCCCACCAGGCCCGGCGGCCGGGGCGGGCCGGCGGCGGGCGGCTTGGGCGGCGGGGGCAGGCGTTTCTTGGTTGCGTCGTACAAGGGCTTTTCCACCGTTTCCTCGCCCTTGGTGAAAATCAGCTTACTGGGCTCGATCTCGGTCAGGGTGTAGCCGTCCACCTGGTCGCCCACCCCCAGCTGGGCGTGCTCGTCCCCCGATTCGGGGGGCCGGGACGGGGGACGGCCCATAACCGGATGCGGCGGGGCGGCGTGGGCCTGCTTGGCGGCGGGATAGACCACCACCGCCCTGGTGAAGCCCTTGGCGATCAGGGAGCCGGCGTAGCTTATCTGGTCGAGGCTCACCCCCAGGCCGGGCTTGACCTCGAAATCGGCCGCCCCCCCCTTGTCCTCTCCGCCCGCAGACGACTTGGGGCTGGCCAGCATCCGCTCCTGGTTGAACAGGTAGCCGGTTCTGAGATCCGGGAGGCTGGCCGGCACCGGGGCGACCAGTTCCTTGGCCGGCGGCAGGGCGGCGGACTCCGGGGCCGCCTGCTTGGCGGACGTCGGTTTGACCAGGGTGGTGCGCTGCCAGTCCTTGGCCACCCCGCGCATCATCAGGATGGCCGAGAGGAGCAGGACGATGGCGATGGCGGGGCGGATCACGGCTTGCCTCCCTTCTTGGCCGGCTCGCCGGGATGCTTGCCGCCCTCCTTCTTGCCGCCCGTCTCCTTGGGGGGCTCGGGCAGCCGGTAATAGCCCCGCATCTCGAGAAAGACCTTCAGCTCGTCCTTCTTAAACGGCTTGATGGTCACGTTGTCCACGACCAGCAGGTTGTCCATCTTGGGCAGGGCGGCCAGCAGCTTGACGAAGTTGTCCAGGTTGCCGCCCAGCCGCACCTTGACCAGCACCTCGCCGTAAGGGTTGCCCGCCTCCTTGTCCTTGGCGCCGCCCGGCTTGGGCAGGGCGCTGATCGCCTCCGGGATGATGCCCACCTTGGTCATCACCTCCTGCAACCTGATCTGCATGTTCGAGGTCACCTCCCGCTCCTGGGTGCCAGGGAAGAGGCGTTTCTCAAACTGCGTCCGCCGGGCCTCGAGCTGCTGCACCCTGGCCCGCTCGCCATCCAGGTCCCGGGTGGACATCCGGTATTGCCCCAGCAGGGCCTGCTTGCTCTCCACCCTTTGAATCGCCTCGGCGTATTTGCCGTTTACCAAGCGGATGGCGTTTAAGGCCAACAGGACGCCGGCAATCACCAACAACCCGTTTCGGGTGCGGGCCAGGGCCAGAAGCCGGCTGAGGTTGAACCCGACGTTCACGGCAGGGTGACCTCCACGTTGAAGTAGGTCTTGTTCTGCCGGGAGCTGGTGGATTTGAGCTGGGTGCTACCCAGGGCCTGGAGCTTGGCGGTCAGGCCGTTGACGTCGTCGGTGTAGCCCTGGATCGAGACCAGATGGTTGCGGAGGTCGATCCGCAGTTGATCGACATAGGAGTCGGAGGGCATGGCGGTGGTCAGCTTGGAAAAAAACCCGATCAGGTCAAAGCCCTGGCCGATGGCGTCGATTTGGGCGATGGCCTTCAGGTCATCCTCCTCCTTCTGCCGCAGGCCCTTGGCCTCCGTCACCTGGGGCATGAGGGCCTCGATCTCCCGACTCGCCTTGCGGCTCATGGCGTGCAGGGTGTAGGCCTTGACCCCGCCCCAGATCAGGAAGGTCAGGAGGTTGACCACCAGCAGCACCCCGATGACGATCTTTACGTAGTCGGGCCGCTGGTAGGAGGCGGGCAGCAGGTTGTAGACCTTGAGCTGGGGCCGCTGGGAGAGAAGCAGGCAGGCGTCCAGGTATTCAAAATAGGGCTGGGGCGGCAGGACCTCCACCACCTCCCGGCAGAGATGGGCCGGGTCGAGCTTAAAGATCATGTCGGTACGGCAGACATCCACCGCCTCCACGAAGGTGGGCTCGGCGCTGCAGTAAAG
>JAJYJA010000248.1 GCA_021789795.1 Deltaproteobacteria bacterium
TCTGGGGGCAGTGCTGGTGCGGGGTCTGAACCTATTCGCTCAAGGCGCCATCCACCGGGCGGTTAACCATAAATTGCCCGCCCCCGTGGCCCGTGGCTTCCTAATGCCTTACGACTCCTGGCGCAATCGGGTGGCGGTGCACGCCTTTGTCCGCGACATCCCGCGCGCCACCGACCATCCCTCCTGGCCCGCCCTGTGCGCGGTTGAGAAAAACCTCGCCCGGCTCGCCGACACCCCGATGCTCATCCTCTGGGGGGGGAAGGACTTTTGCTTCAACGACCACTTCTACCACGAGTGGTGCCGCAGGTTTCCCCAGGCCCGCCGCCGTTACTTCCCCGCCGCCGGCCACTACCTCCTGGAGGACGCGGGAGACGAAATCGAGCCCCTGGCCCGGGAATTCTTCCTGGAGCACGGCGGATGAGCAACATCGCCCGGGTCATGCTCGACACCGCCCGGCACCACCCGGAGCGGGTCGCCATGATCGCCAGACACGGCTCGTCCTGGCGGCAACACACCTTTGGCGAATTGCTCGACCGTACCGGGGCCTACGCCGAATTCCTGCGCCGGGAAGGGATCCGTCCCGGCGAACGGGTGATGCTGATGGTACGGCCCTCGCCGGAGTTCATCTGCCTAGCCTTCGCCCTGTTCGCCCTCGGGGCGGTGGTGATCCTGATCGATCCCGGCATGGGCTACCGCAACCTGCTCGCCTGCATCGGCGCGGTTAAGCCCGCGACCTTAATCGCCATCCCCCGGGCCCAGCTTTTCAGCCGCCTGTTCCGCCGGCCCTTCGCCAGCGTGCGGCGGCGCCTCTGCGTGGGGCGCGGCCTGGGGCTCCTGGGCGTCGAGCTGCCGGCCCAGCCCCCGGCGGCGCAACTGACCGTCGCCCCTAGCCAGGACACCGATCTGGCGGCCATCATCTTCACCACCGGCAGCACCGGCCCGCCCAAGGGGGTGCGCTACGAGCAGCGGATCTTCAACGCCCAGCTCGCCATGATCCGCGACCACTACCGGATCGGCCCCGGCCAGGTGGATCAGCCCGCCTTTCCGCTCTTTGCCCTGTTTTCGCTCGCCCTGGGGGCCACGGCGGTGATCCCGGACATGGACCCCACCCGGCCAGCCAAGGTTAATCCAGCAAAATTCATCCGCACCATCAACGAATACCAGGTGAGCTACTCCTTCGGCTCCCCGGCCATCTGGAGGGTGATCGCCCGCCACTGCCAGGAGAGGGGCCTAAGACTGCCCAGCCTCAAGAAGGTGCTGATGGCCGGGGCCCCGGTGCCGGGGGAGCTGATCTCCAGGCTTGCCGCCATCCTGCCGGAGGAGGCCGAGATCCACGTGCCTTACGGCGCCACCGAGGCCCTGCCCATCGTCTCCATCACCGGCCGCGAGGTGACGGGCGAGACCTGGGCCTTGACCCGCCAGGGGCAGGGGGTCTGTCTGGGCCGGGCCCTGCCGGGGATCGAGCTGCGGGTGATCGCCATGAGCGACGGCCATCTGGCCGGTGAGAGGGCCGTCACCCCCCTGCCGCCGGGGGAGGTGGGCGAGATCGTCGTCCGCGGCCCGGTGGTGACCGCGGCCTACGACCACAACGAGTCCGAGAATTGGCTGGCCAAGATCCCGGTCCACGATACCCTCTGGCACCGGATGGGCGATCTGGGCTATCTTGACGAAAGCGGTCGGCTGTGGTTCTGTGGCCGCAAGGCCCACCGGGTGACCACCAGGGACGGCGAGCTCTACACCATCTGCTGCGAGGCGATTTTCAACGCCCACCCCCTGGTGGCCCGCTCCGCCCTGGTGGGGGTGGGCGAGCGCGGCGGGCAGCGGTCGGTGCTGATCGTCGAGCCGAAAGGCCGGGTGCCCGACCGGGAGCGGCTCTTCGCCGAGCTGCGGGAGCTGGCTAAGCGCCACCGGCACACGGCGGGCATTGGCGACTTCATGATCCACGAGTCGTTCCCGGTGGATATCCGTCATAACGCCAAGATCTTCCGGGAGAAACTCGCGGTCTGGGCCGCCGGGCGGCTTAGCCTAAACGTTTAACGGGCGACGCTTAATCAACATGTTGGCCGCCCCAGGATTTTTGCGGCGCTAACAAATGTCGGGGCGTTTCCAACCCCTTCGAAGCTGATCCTCAGCGTCTAGGGCATTGCTTTCAAAGAGAAGCGCTCTGGTGTGCTCGCCCAGACTATAGTCATCACGTAACGATTCTCCATGACTGAAAACCAGAACCCCGAGCATAAGGCCCGTGACGCCATTGATGCCCTGCTTACCCAGGCGGGCTGGTCGGTGCAGCACAGCAGGAAAATCGACCTGGTCGACTTGGTGGGTTAGGCGGTGCGGGAATACCACACCGATGTCGGCCCGGTGGACTATGTGCTCTTTGTCGATCATCGGGCCGTGGGGGTTGTCGAGGCAAAACGCGCCGAGGAAGGCCAACGGCTCACTACCCACGAGCCCCAGACCGATGGCTACGCCGCCCCACGGCCAAACTCAGATGGGTCAACAACAAGGAGCCCTTGCCCTTTCTCTACGAAAGCACCGGCATCGTGACCCGCTTTACCAACCGCTTCGATTCCCAGTCCCGTTCCCGCGAGGTCTTCAGCT
>JAJYJA010000249.1 GCA_021789795.1 Deltaproteobacteria bacterium
GCAAAAAGGTAGCCGATGGCTAAGCAAAAGGGCCGATATACAAGGCGCGGGGTGTGTTTGGCGAGTGAGGCCATACAGATGGTATGCCGAACGAGCCAAACCGCCCCGCAATTCTGCCCAATCCCCGCTGGTGCCGGACGGGGACGCAGTAGATCGGTCTTTTTGCGACGCCATCATCTCAAAGTAACCGGAAGACAGTAAAGTCGGAGCCAATCATCACCCGCCGGAGGCGGGTAACACTTACGTAAGAAGGGAAGGCAGATGAAGAAAGTGGCAATCGCCGGCGCGGCTGGCCGGATGGGGAGACGGATCGCGGTCATGGTCAACGAGCACCGGGGCCTGCAACTGGCGGGCGGGCTTGAGGCGCCGGGCAACCCCTGCCTGGGGCAGGACCTGGGGGTGCTGGCCGGTATCGGCCCCCTGGGGGTGGCCATCGGCGACCAGGCGGCGGAGGTCCTCGACCGGGCCGAGGTGATCATTGATTTTACCTTTCACGAGGCAACGATGAAGCTGGCCCGGCTGGTGGCCGAGCGCGGCAAGGCGATGGTCATCGGCACCACTGGCCTCACCCCGGACAACCTGGCGGAATTAAAAGAGTTGAGCCGTCACTTCCCCTGCGTGCAGTCTCCGAACATGGCGGTGGGGGTCAACGTCCTGTTCAAGACGGCGGCCAAGGTGGCGGCGGTGCTGGGCGACGGCTACGACATCGAGATCGTCGAGGCCCATCACCGGATGAAGAAGGACGCCCCCAGCGGCACGGCCCTGAAGCTGGGCGAGGTGGTGGCGGCGGCGGTGCACCGCAAGCTGGACCAGGTGGGGGTCTTCGCCCGCCAGGGGATGATCGGGGCCCGCACCGACCAGGAGATCGGCATCCAGACCGTCCGGGCCGGGGATATCGTCGGCGAGCACACCATCTACTTCGCCGGGGCCGGGGAACGGATCGAGATCACCCACCGGGCCCACAGCCGGGACAACTTCGCCAAGGGCGCGGCCCTGGCCGCCGCCTGGGTGGCGGGGCAGAAGAACGGCCTCTACACCATGTTCGACGTTCTGGGGCTTCAGGACTTCTAATGGCCCTGGCCTTCATCGGGCTGGGCTCAAACCTCGGGCCCGGCCCAAAAAATCTGCTCGCCGCCTGGCGCAAGCTTAAGGATATGGCCGGGGTAACGCCGCTCGCCCTGTCACCCGCCTATCGCTCGGCGCCTTTAGGCATGGAGAGCGACGCCTGGTTCACCAACGCCGTGGGGGTCTGCGAGACCAGCCTGCCGCCCAGGGGGCTGTTGTCCGTGCTCCTGAAGATCGAGGCCGACATGGGCCGCGACCGGGCCGCGGGCCGAGACCGGGTGATCGACCTGGACCTGCTCTACTACGACCAGCAAATCATCAAGGAGCCCGGGCTGGTCGTTCCCCACCCCGAAATCGCCCAGCGCCTCTTTGTCTTGGCCCCCCTCTGCGACCTGGCCCCTGACCATCCTCATCCCGCCACCGGACGCAGCAGTCTGGAGATGCGGCAACGGGTGGCGGGGCAGGCGGTTGAACTCATTGCCTGGGGCAAACCTTCATGAACGGCTTACTGGTTTGGGGCCTCCTGGGCTACCTCCTCTACCGGATGCTCTATCACCGGCCCGCGCCGGCATCCAATCCGCCTCCCCCTCCGGGCCGGGAGGTGGACGATGTCCTGGTGCAAGACCCGGTCTGCCAGACCTATATCCCCCGCCAAGGGGCGGAATCCTGCCAAGTTAACGGCGCGACCCACTACTTTTGCGGCCCCGAGTGCCGGGCCAAATTTCAACATCAAACCAGGAGTGAAAACGCATGAAGTTCTTTATCGATACCGCCAACATCGCCGAAATCAAGGAGGCGGTGGCCCTGGGCATGGTGGACGGCGTCACCACCAACCCCTCCCTGATTGCCAAGGAAAAACGTCCGTTTGAGGCCATAATCACCGAAATAGCCGGCCTGGTGGACGGCCCGATCAGCGCCGAGGTCATCAGCCTGGAGGCCAAGGGCATGGTGGAGGAGGGCCGCAAGCTCGCCGCCATCCATAAAAACATCGTCATCAAGGTGCCCATGACCACGGAGGGCTTGAAGGCCACCCGCATCTTCACCGCCGAGGGGATCAAGACCAACGTCACCCTGGTCTTTTCCGCCACCCAGGCCCTCCTGGCCGCCAAGGCCGGGGCCACCTACGCCAGCCCCTTTGTCGGCCGCTTAGACGACATCGCGCTCACCGGCATGGACCTGATCCGCGACATCATGGACATCTACGGCAACTACGGCTATCAGACCGAGGTGATCGTCGCCTCGGTGCGCAACCCCACCCACGTCCTGGACGCGGCCCTTATCGGCGCCGACATCGCCACCATTCCCTTCAAGGTCATCCTGCAACTGGCCCAGCACCCGCTCACCGACCGGGGCATCGAAAGCTTTCTCTCCGACTGGGAAAAACGGGGGAAATAGCGAGTCAAGGTCCGGCCCGCAAATTCGCTTGACAGCCGTTCAGAAAATAAGCATATTGTTAAATGCCCTACCACTGTGTAGGCCTTTAAGGCCAGGGTTGACGTCTTAAACTTTA
>JAJYJA010000063.1 GCA_021789795.1 Deltaproteobacteria bacterium
AAGGGCTCGAAAGACGAGCAGGAACAACTCGTTGTGGGATTTTAGCAGACCGCGCACGGATTACTGTTGATAAGCTAGCAAGAAAGTAGCCATCGACTAAGCTAAAAGGCCGACATGCCAGGCGCGGGGGGTGTTGGGCGAGTGAGGCCATACCTCCGATATGCCGAACCAGCAAAGCCGCCGCCCAACGCCTCAAAGACGCCAAACGCCACATCCACGGAAGTCACCCGCGACTATTCGCCGTTAATGCGGTCGCGCAGGATTCCAGACGGCTTGAAGGTCACCACCGTGCGGGCGTCGAGCATCAGGGCGTCACCGGTCTGGGGGTTACGCCCGCGCCGGGGCTTCTTCTTCTTGACCGAGAACTTGCCAAATCCGCTCAGCAACAGGTCGTTACCATCCTCCAGGCAACCCTTGGAGATACGAAGAAAGGCCTCCACCACATCGGTGGCCTCCACCTTGGTCAAGTCATAGGTGTCGTAAACCTTGTGCACCAGATCCGCCTTGGTCAACGTCATGAGTTCCTCCCTTAAACTTTGATAGTCTCACAAAAAAATAGCCGATGGCTAAGCAAAAAGGCCGACATGCCAGGCGCGGGGTCCGGTTGGCAAGTGAGGAGGCCATAACACCGGCATGTCAACCGGGCAGGTAAAACCGCCCCGCCATTCTGTCCCCTCCCCACTGGGGTGGGACGGGGACGCCGGGGATCAGGCCCCTCCCCTCATCCCCGTAATTTTGCCGGCGGATCACCTAAGGACTCAAGCCCGCAGGTGCTTTACCCCCGCCCGTCCGGCATAGCGGCCGGCCGACCCCAGGGCCTCCTCGATCCGCAGCAGTTGATTGTACTTGGCGATCCGCTCTCCGCGGGACAGGGAGCCGGTCTTGATCAGCCCGGCGTTGACCGCCACCGCCAGGTCGGCGATAGTGGTGTCCTCCGTCTCCCCTGAACGGTGGGAGACGACCGCGGTGTAACCGGCCCGGTGGGCCGTCTCCACCGCCTCTAAGGTCTCGGTGACGGTGCCGATCTGGTTGAGCTTGATCAGCACCGAGTTGCCCACCCCCGCCTCGACACCCCGCCTGATGATCGCCGGATTGGTGACGAAGATGTCGTCGCCCACCAGTTGAATCTTCCCCCCCAGGCGGTCGGTCAACCGGCGCCAGCCCGACCAATCCGCCTCGCCCAGGCCATCCTCGATCGAGACCACCGGATACCTCGCCACCCAGTCCGCAAACCACTCGACCATCTCCTCCGAGGTCTTGACCTGGCCCTGCTCTCCGGCCAGGACGTAACGCTTCCTCTTCGCGTCCCAAAGCTCGCTTGCCGCCGGGTCCAGGGCCAGAGCCACCTCCTGGCCGGGGGTGTATCCCGCCTTGGTAATCGCCAAGAGCAGCAACTCCACCGCCTCCTCGTTGGAACGCAGGTTGGGGGCGAAGCCGCCCTCGTCGCCCACCGTGGTCTGGTGCCCCGCCTTTTTCAACACCGCCTTTAGGCTGTGGAAGCACTCCACCCCCATTCCCAAGGCCTCGGTAAAGCTCTTGGCCCCCACCGGCAGGATCATGAACTCCTGGATATCGACGTTGTTGTCGGCATGGACGCCGCCGTTGATGACGTTCATCATCGGCACCGGCAGGGTGCGGGCGTTCACCCCCCCCAGATAGGCGTAGAGGGGCAGGCCCACCGCCACCGCCGCCGCCCTGGCCACCGCCATCGACACCCCGAGGATGGCGTTGGCCCCCAATTTGCCCTTATTGTCAGTGCCGTCCAGGGCGATCAGGGTGTGATCGATCAGGGCCTGCCGCCGGGCATCCAGGCCGATGATCCCAGGGCCGAGGATCGTGTTGACGTTGGCCACCGCCCGCAACACCCCCTTGCCGTTCAGCCGCTTGCGCTTTACGTCCCTAAGTTCCAGGGCCTCCCGGCTGCCGGTCGAGGCCCCCGAGGGCACGATGGCCCGCCCCGAGCGGCCGCCGGCCAAGAACACCTCCACCTCCACGGTGGGATTCCCCCGCGAATCGAATACCTCCCGTCCCCGCACCCCGCTGATTTCCGTCATCCCGCCTCCTTACTTGATCGCCCCGGCCATCGAGAAGATCGGTAGATACATGGCCACCACCAGGCCGCCGATCATCCCGCCCAGGAAGACCATCATCAGCGGCTCGATGGCCGCGGTCAGGTTCTCCACCGCCTGATCGACCTCCTCGTCGTAAAAATCGGCGATCTTCTCCAGCATGGTGTCCAAGGCCCCGGTGGACTCGCCGACGTTGATCATCTGCACCACCATGCTCGGGAAGACCCCGGTCTCCTCCAGGGGCTCGGCCAGTGCTCGGCCCTCCTTGATCGCATCCACCACCCGGAAGACCGCCGTCTCGATCACCTTGTTGCCCGCCGTCCTGGCCACCACGTTTAAGGAATCCATGATCGGCACCCCGCTGGTCATCATCGTCCCCAGGGTGCGGGTGAACTTGGCCACCGCCACCCGCCGGATCAGCGGCCCGAGAATTGGCAGCACCAGGAGCAGTTGGTCGATCTTCTTCTTGCCCTTATCGGTGCGGTTGATGCGCTTGATCAGCCAAACCAGGGCAAAGACACCCCCCAGCATGAAGATGATATTGCCCTTGACGAACTGGCTCATGTCGACCACCATCTGGGTGGGGGCGGGCAAGGCCGAGCCGAAATCGGCGAACATCTTCTGGAACACCGGCACCACGAAGACCAGCATCACCGCCATGACCACGAACGAGATGCACAGGCAGATCACCGGATAGGTCATGGCGCCCTTGACCTTCTTGACCAGGGCCATGTTCTTTTCCATGTAAGCGGCCAGCCGGGAGAGGATGGTGTCCAGGATGCCGCCCACCTCGCCGGCGTCGATCATGTTGCAGTAGAGGTTGTCGAAGACTTGCGGGTGCTTCTTCATCGCCTCGGCGATGGTACTGCCGGTCTCCACGTCGGTACGCACCGTTTGCAGGATCTTCTTGAAGGTGGTGTTCTCCTGCTGCCGGGTCAGGATCTCCAGGCTCTGCACCAGGGGCAGGCCGGCGTCGATCATGGTGGAGAGTTGGCGGGTGAAGATCACCACGTCCTTGCCGGTGACCTTGGGCTGAAAAAAGGAGATGCCGCTCAAGAGGTCCTTGGGGGCCTCCTTCACCAGCGAGGGGGTGATGCGCATCTTCTTTAGGGTGGTCTGAGCCGCGGCCAGGTTCACCGCCTCGATCTTGCCCTTGCGCTTCTCCCCGTAGGAGTTGATCCCCTTGTAGATAAATAGTGGCACCGTTAGGTCTCCCCAAAAGGGGGCTCAGCCGACCTCAATCTGCCCCCCTTCTAAAAAGTTATCATCGACACGGATCAAGCCTTCCCGCCCACCCTCCGGGGAGACAAGCCAGCGGTGATGGCCTTGCAAAAAGGCGGCCACTGGCCAAGCAAAAGGGCCGACATGCCAGGTGCGGGTGCGTCTGGCGAGTGAGCTACAAGTAAAATAGTTTAGCCTCCCTTTCCCCTCTTGGTCAAGGTCAAATATCTTCGTTTATTCGTAACGATCCAGCTTAGTGCCGCAGAATTGATGGCGTCGCAAAAAGACCGATCTACTGCGGCGCGTGGCGGTTTGGCTCGCTCGGCATACCATCTGTATGGCCTCACTCGCCAAACACACCCCGCTCCTTGTATATCGGCCCTTTTGCTTAGCCATCGGCTACCTTTTTGCGACCTCATCAGAATTGGCATCTACTGGGAACCGTAACTATTCAGCCGCGCCCCAGATGCGCGAAACCCAGCCGGCGAGCTATACTTTCGGTATGTGAGCCGGCTGGTGACAAAGCAGATGGGGTGCGGCTGGATAGTTACCAACATTTCCCGCCGCCAGGATCGCCGGAAAACACTCGCCCATCAGGCCCATGCAGGTCTCGGGATGGGTGAAGGGCAGGCCGTGGCCGGCCCCCGCGATCATCAGCAACCGGCTGGCCGGGATAAAGGCGGCCAGCTCCCGGGCCCGTTGCGGGCGGACGATGCGGTCGTCCTGGCCGTGCAGAATAAGGGTGGGCGGCCAAGTGGCCGCCGGCCGCGACTGGAGCCGGCCCTGGTCGAGGAGATTCAAATCTCGCGCCAACAGCTCGGTATCCATCTCCTTAGCCTGCGGCACCGGTTCCCACGGGCAGCCGCAATCCCGGTGAAAGTCGCGGAGCAGGGCCTCGGGGTCGGCGGCCAGCCGGGAGCGCAGACGTTGCAAGTGCCCCCTGGTAAACCGACCATCATCGGGAGACTGGCCGTGAAAGTGGACAAAGCCGCCGATGATCACCAACAGCCGCGCCTGCTCGATTAAACCATCCGGCAGGAGATGCAGACCCAGCGAGTGGCAGATCAACACCAGCGGGCCGGGCGATCCGTCTAAGGCGTCGAGGAAACGCGCCCGGCCCCCATAGCCCCGGTTCCCCAACGCCCAGACCGAGCCTACGGGCAGCAATCCCAGCCAGCCGCGCCAGCAGTCAGCGGCAAAACCCCAGCCGTGCTGGAAGGCAAATCGCATGTCAACCGTTGGCAAAAGAAGAGATGGCGGCCAGCAGCCGGTCGACCTGCTCCTGGGTATGCAGGGCGGAGAGGGCAAGTCGCAACCGGGCCCGTCCCGGCTCCACGGTGGGCGGACGGATGGCGGTAGCCAGGAACCCATGCCGCGACAACCAGCGAGACATGGCCAGGGCGCGGCGGGCGTCGCCCAGGATGACCGGCACGATCTGGGTGGTCGAATCGCCGGGGGAGAGACCAAGGGCGCGCAGCCCCTGCCGCAGGCCATCGGCCAAGCGGTGCAGGTGTGCCCGCTCCCGGTCCATTTCCGGGGCCAGGGCGAGGGCCGCCTCGATGGCGCCCAGCACCGGCGGCGGCAGGGCGGTGGAGTAGATCAGCCCGGAGCAGAAATTTATCAGGTACTCCCTAAGCTCGGCGGAACAGGACACATAGGCCCCGTAGCTGCCCAGGCCCTTGCCGAAGGTGCCCATCAGCACATCGATGTCCTTGCCGCAGCCCAGCCCCATGCCCCCCGGCCCCAGCACCCCGGTGGCGTGGGCCTCGTCGATCATCAGCAGGGCCCGATGCCTGCGGCTCACCGCGATCAGGGCGTCGAGGTCGGCCCGGTCGCCGTCCATGCTGAACACCGACTCGCTGACCACCAGCATCCGCTCGGACTCCTGGCCGTGCCGGGTGAGCAGCTCTTCAAGATGCGCAAGGTCGTTATGCCGGAAGCGCACCAGTTTCGCCCGGCTCAGAATGATCCCCTGGATCAGACTGTTGTGACAGAGCCGGTCGGCCAGCACCAGGGAGCGCCGGTTGACGAGGGCCGGGATCAGGGCAACGTTGGCCTGATACCCGGAGTTCAGGATCAGGGCCGCCTCGGCGCCCTTGAGCCGGGCCAGCCTCGCCTCCAGTTCCGGCAGGCAATCCAGGTTGCCGCAAACGAGCCGCGAGGCGGTGGCCCCGACCCCGTAGCGCCGGAGGTAGCGTGCCGCCCCCTCGATCAGGGCGGGATGGCGGGCCAGACCCAGGTAGTCGTTGGAGCTGAAATTGACAAGGGCCTGTCCCGCCATCTCGACCAGGGTTCCGGTCAGGGGAGTTATGGCGGTCAGGCCCCGAAGTTGATCAGCGCGCCGCCGCGACTCCAGGGCGGCGCGCAGGAAGGAAGGACGGGAGGCGGCCCCCAGGGGGCGCGCCATGGACTCCCCGCTCACGCCTCGCCAATGGCCTCCTTGGTCTTCTTGGCGGCGGCCCGCTTGGTGACGGGCTTGGCCTTGGCAGCGGGCTTGCCCTTCTTCTCGGCGATGGATTTCTTCAAGTTGTCCGGGATACCGCGCGCCTTGCCCGCCTTCTTGCGGCTGGCGGACAGGGCCTTGGCGCACAGGGGCTGACGCAGCTTGAAGCCGTATTTCTGGCGATACTGGCGGCCATCGAGGTTGTGGGATTCCAGGTGCTTGGGCGACAACACCTTGAACTCCTGGCCGCACTCCAGACAGACGACCTTGTTCTTCATGATCGACTTTTCCGGGGTCAAGGCCAGGGACTGAACCTCCTGCTCGTCGTCCTGATTCTGCTCCTTGACCTGCAAGTTTTGCAGGGCCTTGTAAGTTGATTGCAAAGCCAGGGCTATCTCTTCCGGGGTCATGCTCTTGGTGGCGCTTTGAGCCTGAATAATATCGGCCGCCATTTCAACTAGTGATTTGCTCATGCAATAATCTCCTTTCTCGGTTTATGGCTTGACCTGACAATAGGCCCCGCCTTTAATTAAAAACTACCAATTGTCTTCCCTGTTAAGTTATCTCAAAGCAAAAAGCAACCAAATAATGAGGTCATTATACAAAAACAACCAATCTCCCCCCAGCTAATCTCCTCTAATTTTTTCAAGCCGCCTGGGACTGGTCTGCCCCAGAAGAGATTAGCAAACGTCGAACCAACGAAAACCATTGACTTTCATGCCGCCCCCGGCTATCAATACCACAACGTATTATCACAGTTAACTTATTGACTAAACACTTAAAAATGATAATCTCGCCCCAAGGTGGCCGAGGGCAACACAAAAGGGCCGACATACCACCGCCATGCCAACTAAAAAAATACCCGGAAGTTGCCGCCAAGTGGCGGCATGGTCTTCCACTCTTGCGTGCGCGCCCGAGGGGCCCGGCCGAGGGTCCGGCTCGCCGCGGCGCGGAGCTAAGCTCCCCTTGCCGTACTCAGGGTCACACCCTTGCTTGCCGGTCGGATGACTACCGATCGTAACCAGCCGGACCAGCGGCTATTCCCCGCCGACATGCAGCGCCTTACCATTACCGCCGGCGAATACTGTCTGGGCCGGGCGCCGTCCGTGCTGGACACCTTCCTGGGCTCCTGCGTGGGGATCGCCCTGTATGATAGCGCATCCAAGGTCGGCGGCCTCCTCCATGTCATCCTCCCTTCCGGGCCGCCGCGCAAGGAGGAGGACAACCCCACCGCCTACGCCAGCCGTGGCATCCCTTACCTGGTGCAGGCGCTGGACAAGGCCGGCGGGGACAGACGTCGGCTCACGGCCACCATTGCCGGCGGCGCGCATATCCGCCGACCGGACGGCACCGGAGCGGACCTCGGGATAGGGCTACACAATATCCTGGCCTCCCGCGCCGGGTTGCGGGACCTGGGCATCCCCATCATCCGGGAGGAGGTAGGGGAAGATTTCGGGCGCCACTTGGAGTTGCACCTTGCCGACGGACAAGTCATCGTTCGCAGCTCACGGCCCTTTTCTGGCGGCTTGTCCGACCCCAAGGCCCCAGGGACAAGGATCCCTCCCCAGCAGTTGACCGAGGCTATCGACAATCTAAAGTCGGTATCGGAAGTGGCCCTGCGCGCGCTGGAGGTGGCCCGCGACCCGGATTGCAATTTTTATCAGCTCGAACGTCTGATCCTGCAAGACCAGGTGCTGGCCGCCAGCATCCTGCGGCTGGTCAACTCGGCCTACTACGGGCCCGAACGTAGGATCTCCACCATCTCCAAGGCCCTGGCCAAACTCGGTCTGATCAACTTCAGAAGGCTGGTGCTTAAGGCGGTGGCGCACCACCTCTTCGCCCGTAAGCTATTTACCTACTCCATGGAGGAGGGGGCCTTGTTCCATCACTCGCTGACCTGCGCCCGGCTGTCCGAGCTGCTCCTGCCCGCAGCCCCTCCCCAGGAAAGGGCGGAGGCTTACCTGGCCGGCCTCTTCCACGACCTGGGCAAGGTGGTCTTCGAACGCTGCGCCGGGGCCGCCTTTCCCCTGATCGTGGACCGCGTCCTCTCCAGTCACGAACCCTTTCATCTGGTCGAACGGGAGATACTGGGTCTCGATCACGCCGAGGCGGGAAAGCTGCTCGCCGACCTGTGGGGGCTGCCGCCCATCTTCGGGCAGGCCATCGCCCTGCACCATCAGCCCACCAGCTCCCGCCACTGGCTGAAGATGGTGGACGTGGTGCATGTGGCCAACGCCCTGTCCAACATGCTGGGAGTCGGGCTGGCCTCCGACTCCCTGGCCAACGGATTGGAACCGGAGGCGCTGCGCCGATTGCATCTGGACGAGAAGGCAATGGAAGATGTCCTGGCCGAGGTGCCGAGGGCACTTGATCAGTATGCCTGACGAAATCAAACAGAAAGAGGCGCTGATCCGGGTGATCACCCTGGCCCAGCAGTGGTCGGGATGCAATTTCTTGCGCTATAACCCCGGAACCCTGGAGCGGCGGGTGGGACGCCGGATGATCGATGCCCGTTGCCAGAACATCAGCGAATATCTCGATTTTTTAGAGCGGCATCCCTCCGAATATCATCGCCTGGTGGCCGGCCTGACCATCAAGGTCAGTTGTTTCTTCCGCGACCCGCCCATGTTTTCCATCCTGGAGAAGGTGGTGCTGCCGCGCCTGTTCGCCCAGGCCAAGGATTCGGGCCGACGCCAGATAAGGGTCTGGAGCACGGCCTGCGCCGGTGGCGAGGAGGCTTACTCCTTGGCCATCCTGTTCGCCGAGCAGACCAAGCTCATCTCCCAGGTCTCGACCTCCATCTTGGCCACCGACCTGGACCCTGACGCCCTGGCCTCGGCCGCCACCGGCCTCTATCCGGACGACTCCCTGCGGGAGATCGCCAAGATGCAGCGCGACCGTTTCTTTGTCAGCAGCCCGGCCACGGATGGTGAATTTTGGCAGATTAGACCGGCCCTGCGGGCCATGGTGGACTTCGTCGTCTTCGATCTCACCTCCACGACGCGAACCTCCCCGCCCAGCGGCATCTTCGCGGAGTATGACCTGATCCTGTGCCGCAACATGCTGATCTACTGCCAGCCCAGCTTAAAACTGGAAATCATCCGCCGGCTGCACACCTGCCTGCGGCCCGGAGGCTATCTCGTCCTGGGCCGTTCGGAGAGTCTGCCTGAGGAATACAAAAACCATTTTGTCCATATTGATCAACGTGTTAAGATTTACGCCAAAGAGGAATGAACCGATGTCTTCGGAAACACCCCCTGTCCCCACTGAGATCTTTGACCGCCCCGGTGAAATCAGCTATGCCGCCCTGCGGCAGATGTATCAACAGACCTTGAGCCCCATGCGGCTGGTGGATCGTGACCTGACGATCATCATCCAGAATCCGGCCATGGAGCGGCTGACCAAATATCCCACCCTCCAAGCCATTGGCCGCAAATGTTACGAGATTGCCCAGGCCGTCGGCTACTGCCATACCGACCGCTGCCCAAACGCCCAGATCTTCGCGGGTCAGCAGCAGGTCGAGCAGACCTACGACTGCCACCTGTGGAATGGTGACCATTTCCCGGCCTGGGTGCTGGCCACGCCATTCTACAACGACGCGCAAGAGATGGTGGGCTCGCTGCAAGTCATCCGGGACGAGACCCACATGGTGGCCATCACCAGCGCCCTGGAGATGAAAAACGAGGAGCTGGCCAGGCATCTGCAACAGATGCAAGGGTACAACGAGATCATCCAGGTGCTCAACCGGGAAACCCGCCTGCAGCCCCTGGCCACCGCCACCCTTAGACTTCTGCCCCGCTTTTCCCCCGCCGTCATGGGTCTCGTCTATCTGTTCGACGAGACCAACGACCGCCTGGTGCCCATCGCCACCCACGCCGTCTCCGGGCCGACGCCGGAATTCATCCTGGGCGATGGCCTGCCCGGCGAGGTGGCGTTGAATGAGCAGCCCATCTTTATCGACGATGTCCCCTCTTCCTACTTCAGCCTCCGTTCCGGAACCGGAGAGACCAAACCGAGCCATCTCGCCTGCCTGCCGATCCAGGTGGCCGACCGTTTCGTCGGGGTATTGGAGGTAGCCGGCCTCAAGCCCCTTAGCGAGTTCCGGATCTTCTTGGAGGACGTGGCCCGGCAACTGGGTATTGCCATGCGGAATGCCTTGATCTTCCGCAAGACCGAGGAACAGGCCGCTGAGCTTCAGGCCCAGAATGAAAGGCTGGAGAGCCAGAACGAGGAACTCCGGGCCCAAAGCGAGGAGCTCATCGCCCAGAGCGAGGAAATCCAGTCGCAGTCCGAAGAACTGATCGCCCAGCGCGACGCCCTGGAACGTAAGACCATGGAGGCGGACGAGGCCAACCGGATGAAGTCGGTCTTTCTCTCCAACATGTCCCACGAGCTGAGAACCCCCTTAAACGCCATACTGGGTCTCACCCGCCTGATGATGGACGGGGTGGCGGGGGCCGTGAACGACCAACAGGGCCAGTACCTAGAGGTGGTGCTGCGCAACGGCAACAACCTGCTGGAACTGATCAACGACATCCTGGATCTGTCCCGCATCGAGACCGGCCGGGAGGAAGTGCGTTTCGACCAGATCCATCTCCGGGGATTCCTGGAGTCCCTGTCCGCCAACATCCGTTCCCTGGCCGAACGTCAGAAGTTGACCTTCAACCTGCAACTCGCCCCCGAGGTTAGTTCAATGGTCAACGACGAGCGCAAGTTGGGGCAGATACTGACCAACCTCATGACCAACGCCATCAAGTTCACCCCCAAGGGCGGCGCCATCACCCTCGAGGTGACCGGGGAAGAGCGGGAGGGACGGGAGCTTTTGTGTTTCGCGGTCAACGACACCGGTATCGGCATTGCGCCCGAACATACCGAGATCATTTTTGAACCCTTCCGGCAGATCGACGGCTCCGCCTCCCGCAAGTATGGCGGCTCGGGCCTGGGCCTGAGCATCTGCAAAAAGCTGGTGGCCCTCTTGGGCGGCGAGATTACCGTGCGTTCGACCCTGGGCCAGGGTTCCTCGTTTACCGTCATCCTGCCCCGCGATCGACGCGGCAAGAACCGCCTTCCGGACCAGGAATGGCAGGAACGTCTGCACGGTATGCTCCACCCCGACACCAAGCGCCTGTCCTCCCTGATCAGCTTTCCGGCCTCGGATTTGGCGCGGGAGACCAAGGGCGGCGAACAGGAAGGGGATGCCAGTTTGCCCCATATCCTGCTGGTTGACGACGACATGATCTCGGTTCGGGAACTAGGCGTCCACCTGCGGGAGGCGGGCTACCGGATATCCTTCTGCCTGGACGGGAAGACCGGTTTGCGTTTGCTTGAAAAGCAACGGCCAGACCTGGTGCTGCTGGATCTGGTCATGCCGGTGATGGACGGCTACGCCTTCCTCCGTGAGATGCGCCGGCTCCCGTCGCTGTCGCGGACCCCGGTGGTAATCTTAAGCGCCATGGATATCGACCCGAATACCAGTCGCCAGTTGCCGCCCAACGTTCGAGGGGTGCTGGCCAAGGGCAATATCGTCCGCGCTGATCTCATCGCCAAGGTGCGTCAGGCCTTGGGACAACCGTCGCCTCAGCCAGCACCGGCCCAGACCACCTCGAACGGAAGCGGCTCGGCGACGACAAGTTCAAGTGACGACAGCGACCGCCAGACCGGCGGCCGCCATATCCTGATCGCCGAAGACAATCCGGACAACATGTTCTTTCTGGAAGAGATACTCAAGGCGAATGGCTATGACATACGCCAGGCAGGAAATGGCAAGGAGGCCCTGAGAATAGCGGCCGACGATCCCCCGGGCCTCATTCTCATGGACATCCAGATGCCGGACATGAGCGGTCTGGAGGCGGTGCAGGCCATCCGGGCCAACCCCTCGCTCCGCGCCATTCCCATCGTGGCCATCACCGCCCGGGCCATGAAGGGCGACCGTCAGAACATGTTGGACAGCGGCTGCGACGATTACATCTCCAAGCCGGTGGAACCGGATGTCCTGCTCCAAACCGTTACCAAGTGGCTAAAAAAGTGAGGCAACTATGGCCAGGATCCTGATCGTGGATGACAACCCGGATATCGCCTTCATGCTGCGGGAAAAGCTTCAGCACTTTATCGGCGGCGAGATACGCATCGCCCCTGACGGCGACACCTGTCTGCAGATGGTGGCCAATGACCCGCCCGACCTGCTGCTGCTCGACATCTGCATGCCCGGCCGCGACGGCTTCGAGGTCTGCCGCCTGCTCAAGGAGGACGCCCGTCTCGCCGACTTGCCGGTGATCTTTCTATCCTCCACCTTTGCCGACCTGCGCAGCAAGATCAAGGGCCTTGATCTCGGGGCCGACGACTACCTGGTGCAGCCGGTGGATGACCTCGAGCTGGTCACCAGGCTCAAGGCGGTGTTGCAGATAAAAACCATGCGCGACCAGTTCCGAAGGTTAAGCGACGATCTGACCCGGTTGCGGGCCGCGGTCCGTAACCGGCTGCTGACCGACAGCCAAGGACCACTCGCCGAAGACGACCATCCGGACCTCTCACCCGACCCGCTGACCGGCGGCCAACGGCTTATCGGCCTCATCCGGGAGATAACTACCCTGGTAGAAACCAAATCGTTTTCGTAACTATCCAGCTTAATGCCGCAGAATTGGCACCGGCTGGGGGCCGTAACTATTCAGCCGCGCCCCAGATGCGCGAAACCAGCCGGCGAGCTATACTTTTTGGTATGTGAGCCGGCTGGTGACAAAGCAGATGGGGTGCGG
>JAJYJA010000250.1 GCA_021789795.1 Deltaproteobacteria bacterium
AAAAGTCCGGCCCGCCAGGCGGCGGGGGCAAGCATCACCCCCCAAGCCAGACGACCGGACTTTTTTTGCATAGCCATCCCGGACACGATGGGCCAGGCCACGGGCATAAGTCGTCGAGTAGAAAAAACCCAAACAATGATGATTTCGCAAAAAGGTAGCCGATGGCTAAACAAAAGGGCCGAGATACAAGGCGCGGGGTGTGTTTGGCGAGTGAGGCCATACAGATGGTATGCCGAACGAGCCAAACCGCCACGCGCCGCAGTAGATCGGTCTTTTTGCGACGCCATCAAACAATAAGCCTCAGCTCACGGCGACGACATACCGAGCCGTAAGCAGCACGGGAAATGGTCCAGGTTATTTCCGCACGACTCCTAATCAGTGCGCGCCGCCGCCCTTGAAGATGTTGCCGACCGCAAAGCCCACCACCAGGGCCACCACGATGGCGATGAGTCCGTAAGTGCCCCGCTTGTTGAACGACATGTCGGAGATCTGCTTGACCACCCCGGTCATCTCCACCGACATTTCGGAGGTGGCGGAACCGGTCAACATGCCGTGGTGGGCGGTATAGACCTCGATCTTGTACTTGCCGGGCGCGGCCTTGTAAGGCCAGTCCAGACTCAGGCTGTAACCGCCCTGGGGATCGAGTATGACGTTGCCCTCGGTGCTGGCGTACACCTTGTCCCGCTTCTTGAAGGCCAGGAGCTGGGCGAACCAGTCGCCCGGCGGCAGGGGGCCGTGCTCGGCGCTGACCCCAATCCGCCGTTGCAGGGCGTCTAAGCCAATGATGTTCTGACCCCGAATCTCCGGGCTCAAGGTGGTGTTGATGGGGCTTGAGCTGGAAAGCAGATAGACGCTGGGGGCGTGTTGAAAGATCAGGGTGCCGAGCTTCATCCAGAAGATGCCGCCCGCCTTGCCCTTGTACTTCAGATGCAGGTCCTCGGGCGGGGAGGAGACCTTGACGATCACGTCGTCGCCGGGGGCGCTGTTGCCCTTGATCTCCACCGGGAGGCCGTGGTAGCCCAGGGTGATCCGCACCAGGGCGGGGTTGGCCTGGCAGGTGACCTCGGCCCGGGAACGGCCGGGCAGGATGAGGGCCGTCAGGACGGCCGCCGCCAGCAGGACGCCGGAAAAAGCGAAACTCCGTCTCATCTCAGTGTCCTCCGACGTGGGAAAGCAGGATGGCCGGCTGGGTCACCAGCTCCAGCACCAGCTTAATGGTAACCCCGAGCACGATGATCGAGAGCAGGATCTTGAGCTGGTCGCCGTGCAGCTTGCGGCCCAGGATGGCGCCGATCTGGGCCCCGAAGACCGAACCGATGAGCAGCAGGATGGCGAGCGGGAAGTCAACCGTGTGGTTGTAGTAGGCCTGGAGAAAGGTGACCTCGATGCAGGTGAAGAGGATCTGGAAGAGGCTGGTGCCCACCACCACGTGCATGGGCATCCGCAGCATGTAGATCATCACCGGCACCATCAGAAAACCGCCGCCCACTCCCATGATGGCGGCCAGCACCCCGACAAAGATCCCCAGAGCGAAGGGCACCAGGGCCGAGAAGGTGACCCCGGACTTGTCGAAGTGGGTCTGCATGGGCAGGGTGGCCATCAGGCCGCCCTTCTTGGCCCCGGAGGCGTCGGCCGAATGGTGGTGGTGAGATTCGGGTTTTTTCCGCAAGATCGCCACCAGGCTCTCGACGAACATGAAGGAGCCGACCAGGCCCAGCATGACCACATAGGTCATCTTGATCAGGAAATCGGCGCCGCCGGTGGCGGAGAGAAACTTAATCACCTGCACCCCCACCGCCCCGCCCAAAAAGCCGCCGACCAGCAGATAGACACCCATCTTGTAGTCCACGTTGCCCAGCCGCCAGTGGGTGAACATCCCGGACGAGGAGGCGGCGACGATCTGGTTGGCGTCGGTGCCGGCGGCGATGGTAGGCGGGATGCCGATCATCATCAACAGCGGGGTCATCAAAAAGCCGCCTCCCACCCCGAAGAGGCCGGAAAGCAAACCGACCGTGAGTCCTAGTGCGATCACCAGCAGATAGTTGACGCTGGTAAGCGCGATGGGCAGATACATGTACATCGTGCGTCCTCCTTGTTCTTTCTTGATTTGGCGTCATGGCGCCTTACAAAGTGCGGGCAAGCCTCATTCCCCAGCCCGGCCATCAGCTCGCCTGTTACAATCCCCATACTTGATATATCATTTTCCATCTTTTTACAACAGATTCTCGCCAGACAAAAAAGCCCGCCAGGGAGAGTCAAGTCCCCGGCGGGCTTCACCTGGACGCCTTATTCTACCCCGGGGCGTTAGGCAGTGGTTTACCTTGCGGAAATTATCCACTACTTGGTGGAACGCTGGATGGCCTCCCCGGCCTTTTCCACGTCCTTGCCAAAACCTTTCAGGGTATTGCAGCCCGAGGTGACACCCCAGACCATGGCCATGACGGTTACGATAAGAGCAAGACGGAACCAACGGCGGCTGGCGCTCATGGGATCAAACCTCCTGGCGGCACAGAC
>JAJYJA010000064.1 GCA_021789795.1 Deltaproteobacteria bacterium
ATACAAGGCGCGGGGTGTGTTTGGCGAGTGAGGCCATACAGATGGTATGCCGAACGAGCCAAACCGTCCCGCAACGCAGTAGATCGGACTTTTTGCGACGCCATCAAGCTTGATCCCGGCCAGCAGGTTGAGCAGCAGGAGGAGGGCGTCGGCCTCGTCGGCAATGGCTAGGCTACAGCAGCCGCCGTCCGGGCGGGCCCCGCAGGCGGCGCAGACCCGGTTGGGTTCGGTCATGCGGCGGGCGAGTTGCGCAGCGAGGCCGACCAGCTGGCTTACTTCCTGGAGGAGACCCTTGGCCGCCAGTCGGGGCCCTTCCTCGGCCAGCAACTGCTTGGCCAGGGGCCAGGCGGCCCGGCAGTCGCCGGGATACAGCCGGTCAAGGCCGGGGTTCATCGGGGGCCTCTGGCTTGACCCACCAGGTCATCAGGAGCTGGCCCGGCTGGTAGTAGAGGGGCAGGGTGGAGGGCTGGGAGAAGCGGTTCCAGTAGGCCAGGCGGTGGCTGGCCACGTACCAGTTGGGGATCAGATAGTAGCCGTACCACAGCACCCGGTCCAGGGCCCGGCAGGCGGCGATGAGACCCTCCTGGGTGCTGGCGTCCACCACCTGATCCACCAGGTGATCGATCACCGGGTCGCGCAGCCCCATCAGGTTGCCGGAGCCGGGACGGCTGGCGGCGGCGGACGACCAGTAGTCGCGCTGCTCGTTGCCCGGCGACTGCGATTGGCCATAGACGTTGACCACCATGTCGAAGTCGAAATCGGTAAGCCTCAGGCTGTAGAGGGCGGGATCGATGACCCGGTAGCGGGCCTTGATCCCCAGCCGTTTCAGGTTGCGGGTGTAGGGCTCGATCGGCCGCTCGAAGGCGGTGGAGTCGAGGAGGATCTCGAAGGTGAAGGGCTCCCCGGCCCGGTTGACCAGGACGCCGTCCTTGACCCGCCAGCCCGCCTCGGCAAGCAGGGCCTGGGCCTTGAGCAGGTTGCGCCGCAGGCTGGCGGGCGGGGCGGTGGAGATCGGGGTGGGGGGGGTGGTGAAGACCGAAGGCGGCAGCCGGTCGCGGAAGGGGGCAAGCAGGCGCAGCTCGGCAGGCGAGGGCAGGCCGCGGGCCGCGAAGATCGAGTTGCTGAAGTAGCTGTTGCAGCGGCTGTACTGGCCGAAGAACAGGCTGGTGTTGGTCCACTCGAAGTCAAAGGCCAGGTTGAGGGCCAGCCGCACCCGCCGGTCTTGAAACAGGGGTCGGCGCAGGTTCATAACCAGGCCCTGCATCCCGGCGTCGTTATGGTGCGGCAGGCTGGCCTTGATGATCCTGCCCGCCTGGAAGTTCGGCCCCCGCAGGTCGCGGGCCCACTGCTTGGCGACGTTGACCGGCAACACGTCGAAGTCGTGGGCCTTGAAGGCCTCCACCGCCACCGTCTGATCCTGGTAATACTTGTAGGTGATGCGTCCGAAGTTGAACATCCCCCGGCGGACGGGCTGGTTCCAGCCCCAGTAATCGGGGTTGCGCCGGTAGGTGATCGATTTGCCGGGCGAGAGGGCGGCGACCGTGTACGGGCCGCTGCCCACCGGGAGGCTAAGCCCCGCCTCGGAGAAGGGGTGGGCGGTGTAGAAGGCCTTGGAGAGCACCGGCAGCTCGCCGGCGATTAGGTGCAGCTCCCGGTTGCGGCGGGCGAAGCGGAAGGTGATCTGATCCGGGGCGATGATTTCGGCCTTGGCGATGTCCCGGAAATAATTCTGATAAAAGGGGTGCGCCGCCGGGCCTTTCAGGGTGTCGAGGGAGAACTTCACGTCCTCGGCGGTCACCGGTTTGCCGTCTGAAAAACGGGCCTGGGGGTTGAGGGTGAAGGTGACCGACAGCCCGTCCGGGGCCAGGGCGATGTCCTTGGCGATCAGCCCGTACATGGCAAACGGCTCGTCTAGGCTCCTGACCGCCAGGGTCTCGAAGACCAGGGAGGAGAGTCCCTCCGGGGCGGTGCCCTTCAGGGTGAAGGGGTTGGTCTTGTCGAAGCTGCCGAGGCCGTGCAGGATAAGCTCGCCGCCGGGGGTGGCCTGGCGCGAGGTGTAGTCGAAACGGTCAAACCCGGCCGGGTACTTGAGCCTCCCGTCGATGCTCGCCCCGTGGGCGGCCAGGGCGGGCTGGGCGAGGAGGGACGCCACCGCGAGCAGCAGCAGGGCCACGGCGGTTTTGGCCGCCATCATAGGGCTTTTCTTTTTCATGGGAGCTTGGTATAGAACAGCCGAAGTCGCTACCAGGGACGGGTCTGGGGGTTGCGTTGACCCCGGCCTTAGCCTCCCGCCTATCTACCCGTAAAGTTAAAAAATTTCAATGGAGTAAACATCATGGGGCAGACGATAACCGAGAAGATCTTTGCCGCCCATCACCGTGACAGCCCCGGCGGGGACAGCGTGGTGTTGGACATCGACGTGGTCATGTGCCACGAGATCACCACCCCCATCGCCATCAACGACCTGATGGAGCGGGGTATGGACCGGGTGTTCGACCCGGATAAGATCAAGGCGGTAATCGACCACGTCACCCCCTCCAAGGACTCCAAGACCGCCACCCAGGCCAAGATCCTGCGCGACTGGGCCCGGCGGCACGCCATCCGGGACTTCTTCGACATCGGGGCCAACGGCGTCTGTCACGCCCTGTTCCCGGAGAAGGGCTTCATCCGGCCTGGCTACACCGTGATTATGGGGGACTCCCATACCTGCACCCACGGGGCCTTCGGGGCCTTCGCCGCCGGGGTGGGCACCACCGATCTCGAGGTCGGCATCCTGAAGGGGGTATGCTCGTTTCGGCTGCCCCAGACCATCAAGGTGACCATCAAGGGCGAGCTGCCGACCGGCGTCTATGCCAAGGACGTCATCCTGCGGCTGATCAAGGAGCTGACCGTCAAGGGCGCCACCGACGCCATCATGGAGTTCGTGGGCCCGGTGGTGGACAGGCTGTCCATGGAGTCGCGGATGACCCTGTGCAACATGGCCATCGAGGCCGGGGCCACCTGCGGGGTCTGCCTGCCCGACCGGGTGACGGCCCAGTACCTCTGGCCCTTTATCGACGAGCAGTACGACAGCCTCGACCAGGCGGTGGCCGATTTCAAGCGCTGGCATTCCGACCCGGACGCGGTCTATGCCCGGGAGTTGACCTTGGACGTAAGCTCGCTCGTCCCCCAGGTGACTTACGGCTACAAGCCGGACGAGGTCATGGACGCCGCCGAGCTGGAGGGCACCCGGATCGATCAGGTCTATATCGGCTCCTGCACCAACGGCCGCCTGGAGGACCTGCGCGAGGCCCTGCGCATCCTGGCGGGACGCAGCGTGGCGCCGGGGGTGCGGGGCATCGTCTCGCCGGCCACCCCCCACGTCTATGCCCAGGCCTTATCCGAGGGGCTGATCCAGCAGTTCGTGGCCGCCGGGTTCTGCGTCACCAATCCCACCTGCGGCGCCTGCCTGGGGATGAGTAACGGGGTGCTAGCCCCCGGCGAGGTCTGCGCCTCCACCACCAACCGGAACTTCAACGGCCGGATGGGCAAGGGCGGCATGGTGCACCTGATGAGTCCTTTGTCCGCCGCCGCCGCTGCGGTGGCCGGATGCATCACCGACCCCCGGAAATACCTGTAGGCCATCTTTTTGATGATCTCGCGAAAAGGTAGCCGATGGCTAAGCAAAAGGGCCGATATACAAGGCGCGGGGTGCGTTTGGCGAGTAAGGCCATACACATGGTATGCCGAACGAGCCAAACCGTCCCGCAACGCAGTAGATCGGACTTTTTGCGACGCCATCATCTTTTTTAAGAATTATTAAGGTGGCCGCGCGGGGCAAGGAGGCCAGCAGATGCCAATTCTGCGGCACTAAGCTGGATAGTTACGCAGAGGCAAGACTTAGGTTTTGCCTCTGCGACTTGCAAAATCGACAGGAAGTCGATTTTGCAAGGTTACCTGTAAGGAGAGCGAAGATGAAGCATTTCGGAGGCGCGAGCCTTTTTCTTGACCGCCACGACATCAACACCGACGAGATCATTCCCGCCAAGTACCTGACCGAGAACTCGAAGCTGGACTTGAAACCCTACATGTTGGAGGACCTGCGGCTGGAGGGTTTCGATCCGGCCAGTGCTGAGGCCCGGGCCGCGAGGGTGATCGTCAGCCGTCAGAACTTCGGTTGCGGCTCCTCCCGCGAGCATGCGGTCTGGGTGTTCGAGGTCAACGGCATCAACGTGGTCATCGCCGAGAGCTTTGCCCGCATCTTCCGGCAGAACATGTTCAACTGCGGGATGCTGGCCATCGAACTGCCCTCAGCCGACATCGCCACCCTGTTCGCGGCCCGGCCCGCCGAGATCGGCGTCGATCTGGAGCAGGGCCTGGTCAAGGCCGACGGCCGGGAGTTTTTTTTCACCTTGAACAGCTTCGACCGCGACCTGGTGCGGGCCGGCGGCTGGCTGGCCTACGCCGACCGCAAGTACTGACACGGGTGCCCTGAATAAATGCCCTTTCTCGACCTCTTCAAGAAGACCCCCAAGTGGCGGCATGCCGACCCCGAGGTGCGGCGGCGGGCGGTGGCGGAGTTGCCGGAGGGGGAGACCTCCCTGCTCCTGCGCCTGGCCGGGGAAGACCCGGATGTCGAGGTGCGGCGGGCGGCCTGGGGCCGGATCGGCGACTGGCGGCTGCTGGCGCCCCTGGCGGCCCGGCTGGGCGAGGCGGAGGCCGGCGAGATAAATCAGCGGCTCGACCGCTTGCGTCTTGAGGAGATCCTGGCCGCTCAGGGTACGGCCGCCAAGCGGGAGCTGATCTCCGCCCTGAGCCGTGATGAGTTGCTGGCCGAGATTGTGTTGCGGGAGGCCGACCTGGGGGCCAGACGCCTGGCAGTGGAGTTGATCGCCGTCCAGGAGGTGTTGGTCGGCCTGGCCGGTCAGAACTGCGGCAAGGCGGTGGGGCTGTTGATCGTGGAGCGGGTGAACGACGGGGCGCTGCTCGCCCGGCTGGCCGGTGAGGCCAGCAGCCGGGCGGTACGGGCCCGGGCCCAGCAGCGGGCCGAGGCCTTGGCCGCTAAGGAATCCTCCTCGCCGGAGGCGCTTCGTCAAGGCGAACTGGACCGGATCGCCTGCCGGGCGGCGGCCCTGGCCGAGGCCGGGGAGGCGGAGGCGGCCCTGACCGAGTGCCGGCGTTTGCAGCGCCGCCTGCGGGAGTTGGCGGCGGCGGACGGCGAGCTGGGGTCGCGGCTGGAGCGGCTGGCTCGGGAGCTTTCCCTTAGGCACCTGGAGGAGGCGGCCCGGCAGGAGGCGCGGCGGGCCGAGAACAGCCGGCGGGAGGCGGTACTGGCCCAGGCGGGGCGGATCGTTGCGGATTGGGAGGCCCTGGCTTTGGCGAGCGAGGGTCGGGAGGAGGGCCTAGGCCGCCTTAGGTCCGAGTGGGCCCGACTCGAAGCCGAGGCCGAGGGGGAGTGGCTCGCCCCTTTTCGCGAGCCCTTGGCCCGGGCGGAGGCCGCCTTGGCCGCGAGCGGCGAGTTGTTGGCCCGCGAGCGGGCCCAGGAGGCGGAACTGCTCGCCGCCCTGGCCCAGGTCTTAGCCCGCCTGGCGGCCCAGGATCTGGAGGCGGTGCAGGGGCTAATCGCCGACCTCCAGGCCCGCTTCGACGCCTGGCACCCCAGGTTGCTGGGCCGCCAGCAGGTGGCCGCGGCCCTGGTCCAGGCCCGGGAGCGGCGGCAGGAGGCCGTGGCCAGCCGGGAGGCTGCGAGTCTAGCCCAGCGCCGGCAGTGGCTGGATGAGTTGCGGGCATTAATCGCCCGCGACGAGCTTCGTAAGGTTGAGGCGGGCTTAAAGGAGATCACCGATCACTGGCGGCAGCCGGCCTTGCCGGCCCCCGGCGCCGAACTGGAGGACGAATTCGCCGCCTTGGCGCGCCAGGCATCGGAACGGCTGGCGGCCCTGCGGCAGCAAGAGGAGTGGCGGCGCTGGCATAACCAGACCCGGAAGCTGGAACTGATCGAGGCGGCCAGGGCCCTGGAGGGGGTGGCGGAACTGGCTTTAGTCTTCAAACGGCTCAAGGAGCTCCAGGAGGGCTGGCGGTTGGTCGGCCCGGCCCCGGCCAGGGAGGAGCGCGGCCTGTGGCTGGCCTTCAAGGAGGCCACGGATCGCAACTTCGCCCGTTGCCGGGAGTTCTTTCAGGCCCGCGATCAGGAGGTGGCGGCGCGGCTTACGGCTAGGGCCGAGCTGGTTAAGCTGGCGGTAGCGCGGCAGGACTCCGAGGATTGGCGGGAGACCGCCGAGTTCATGCGCGACTTGCAGGCCCGGTGGAAGGCCGTCGGCCCGGTGCCCAGGGACAGGGAGCGGGAGTTGTTCGCCGCCTTTAGGGCCGCCGCCGATCATTTTTTCGCCCGCCGTCAGGTATATCTTGCTAACCAGGAGGCGGGGAGGGAGGAGAATCGGGCCCATAAGGAGGCCCTCTGCCAGGAGGCCGAGGGCCTGGCTGACCGTCCCGAGCTGGAAGACAAGGCGAAGTTTAAGGACTTGCAGGCCCGCTGGAAGGCCTGCGGCCCGGCGCCCAAGGATCAGGAGGAGCCGCTCTGGCAGCGTTTCCGGGCCGCCTGCGACCGCTACTACGCCTGGCTCGACACCCTGCGGCCCGAGAATCTGGCTCGCAAGGAGGCCCTCTGCCGGGAGCTTGAGGAGCTGACCGCTGATCTGAGGCCGGAGACGAATTTCGCCCGGCTGGGCAAGCGGATCATCGAGTTGCAGCGGCGGTGGCGGGAGATAGGCCCGGTGCCCGAGGGCCAGGAGGAGGCGCTTTGGCAGCGCTTCAAGGGCGGCGGCGATCGTTTCTTCGCCGCCAAGGCGGCCCGGGAGGCGGCCATCGACCAGGCCCGACCCGCCAATCAGGAGCGGCGGGAGGCCTTGCTGGCCAAGGTCAAGGAGCTGGCGGCGGCCAAGGTCTGCCGGGAGACGGTGCGGGAGATCGTTGCCTGTCAGGAGGAGTGGCGGGGGCTGGGCCCTGGCGACCAGGCCCGCGATCGGGAGCTGCGCCAGGAGTTCGCCACCATTTGCGGGGCCTTTTTTGCGGAGCGGCGCGAGGCGGCCCAGGAGATCGACCGCCTGAATCGGGAGAATTTGCGGCGCAAGGAGGCCCTCTGCCTGCGGCTGGAGATGATCGCCGGGGTTGAACGCCCTTCGCCCCCGGCCCGCCCCGAGGCCCGGTCGGCTGGTGGGCTGACCCTGGCCGAGCAGTTGCAGTTGGCCTTTGAGACCAACTTCGTGCTGGCGGCCGGCGAGGGGGAGGACAGGTCGCGCCGGGCCAGGGAGGAGATTGAGCAGGTGCGGCGGGAATGGCAGGGCCTGGGGCCGGCACCCCCCGAGCACGAGCATGGGATCCGCCGGCGCTACACCGAGGCCTTGGCCGCCGCCTTGAAGCGGGGCAGCGCCTAGCGGGAGAGCCCGTCGATGGCGGAGAGGAAGCCGATTAAGGTCTTGCGGGCCGTGCCGCTTAAGTCGGGGGCGAAGCTGACCCCGAGATCGAGTTCCTTTCTGGTGCGTTTTAGGTTCTTGACCTTGCCGGCCAGGGTGATGGTCTCGGCGCTGCCGGGCAGGATGCAGGTCAGCCGCAGGTCGTTATCCATCTCGCAGGTCAGCAGGCTGGCGTTCTTGGACGACTGCACCAGGCAGCGGCAGCCCTGCATGTTCATGTCAACGATGCAGCCTAGGTTTTCCTCCTCGCCCCGGATGACCCTGGTCGGGACGTGACAGTTGATGCGTTTCTGCTCCCTGAGGTCGTGGTGCTGGATGATGCGCGGATACTCGATGAACAGGAGCGGCAGGGGCTTGGTGATCACCTCCAACACCTTGGTCTGGAAGGCGTACACCGTGCCGCCGGTCAGGTAGCGGACGATCATCTGGGCGCCCTTGAACAGCTTGTGCTCCACCCGGGAGAACGGTTCCGGGGCCTTGACAATGATGTACTGGCCAGATTCCAGGCCGACGATGGCGCTGTGCAGCGGCAGCTCGATGCCCTCCAGTTCCATCTTGATGGCGGTGCCCATCTCGACGGCGATGCGCTGGCCGAGGTTGGCTAGTTCGTTGGGGATGTCATTCATCGGTTCTTGTCCTACGTCGTGGGGGCTGGGGGCTGGACGATCCTGGCGGTCCGCGGACGGCCTGCATCTTCGAGGATAGCAAAAATAACGGCGATGTACAATTTTTTTGGCGAACCAGGGATCGCTCGCCGGGCGGGCCTCGTTCCTTCGCGCTGGGGATAGGGTATGGAGAAAATCAAGCTGGGAGTGATCGGGGTTGGTCATCTGGGTCAGCACCACGCCGCGAAATACGCGGCCATGAGCGATGTCGAGCTGATGGGGGTGGCGGATGTCAACCTGGCCCGGGCCCGGGAGGTGGCGGCCCGGCACCAGGTGCGGGCCGTGGACGACTACCGGGCGCTCTTGCCCTTGGTGGACGCGGTCAGCATCGTGGTGCCTACCCGCCAGCACTTCGCGGTGGCCAAGGCCTGTCTTGACCACGGGGTGGACGTGCTGCTCGAAAAGCCCATGACCGTTACCCTGGCCGAGGCCGACGCCCTGGTGGCCCAGGCCGAGCTGTGCAACCGCATCCTCCAGGTCGGCCACGTCGAGCGCTTCAACCCGGCGGTGATGGCCATGGAGCAGTACCTGAGCAATCCGGTGTTCATCGAGGCCCAGCGTATCCACGGCTTCAACCCCCGGGGCGCCGACGTGGACGTGGTGCTCGATCTGATGATCCACGACCTTGACCTCATCCTGAGCCTGGTGCCCTCGCCGGTGAAGTCTGTCCAGGCGGTGGGCATCCCGGTGGTCACCGACACCTCCGATATCGCCAGCGTCCGCCTGGTCTTCGAGAACGGCTGCACCGCCAACCTGACCGCCAGCCGCATCTCCAAGACCACGGTCAGAAAGCTCAGGATCTTCCAGGCCAAGTCCTATATTTCGCTGGATTACGGCAAGAAGGAGATCACGGTGATCGAGCGCCGGGAGGGCCGCGAGGCGGACGGAATGCCCAAGGAGGCGGCGCGTCATTTCTGTTTTGCCGATACCGACGCCCTGGAGACGGAGTTGAAGGCCTTCGTCTGGAATGTCCGCCGCCGGGGCACCCCCAAGGTGAGCGGGGTCGAGGGCCGGCGGGCCTTGAAGATGGCCCTGTACATCGTCGAGCTGATGAAGAATTTCGTCGCCGAGCACCAGGAGTTGCTGAGCTGAACGCCGCCGACCGGCCAGGGCGGGAGGTGATGATCGTGGCCGGCGAGGCCTCCGGCGACCTGCACGGGGCCCGGCTGGTGGCGGCCATGCGCGCCCAGGAGCCGGGGCTTGTCTTTTGCGGGGTGGGCGGCGAGGCCCTGGCGCGGCAGGGGGTGGAGATCCTCTACCAGGCGGGGCAACTGGCGGTGGTGGGCCTCGTCGAGGTGTTCTCCCACTGGCGGGCCATCCGGGCGGCGATGCGGGGGCTTGCCGCCCGGCTGCGCGAGCGGCGTCCGGCCTTGCTGATCTTAATCGACTTCCCTGATTTCAACCTCCTCCTCGCCCGCCGGGCCAAGGCGCTCGGCGTCCCGGTCTTCTACTACGTCAGCCCCCAGGTTTGGGCCTGGCGGAGCGGGCGGGTGAAGACCATCGCCCGGCTGGTGGACCGGCTGGCGCTGATCCTGCCCTTCGAGGAGGAGTTCTACCGGCGGCGGGGGGTGAGTCAGGCGCATTTTGTCGGCCACCCCCTGTTGGATGCGGTGGCCTTGGACCTGCCGGCGGGCGAGTTCCGGCGGCGGCTGGGCATCGGGCTGCGGGATACGGTGATCGGCGTCCTGCCCGGCAGCCGCCGGCGGGAGATCGTTGCCATCCTTCCCGGTTTCCTGGCGGCGGCGGCGATGATCAAAGGTCAGCGGCCCCAGGTGCGCTTCCTCCTGCCGCTCGCCCCCACCTTAAGTCTTGGCGACCTGGGTCTGGCGGACGAGGAGGCCAGGAGACTCGGCCTGACGGTGGTCAGCGAGCACCGTTACGACCTGATGGCCGCCTGCGACCTGGCGATGGCCGCCTCGGGTACCGTCACCCTGGAACTCGCCCTCCTGGGGGTGCCGATGGTGGTCGCCTACCGCACCTCTCCCCTTACCTATTTCCTGGGCCGGCGCTTGATTAAGGTGGCTTACGCCTCCCTGGTCAACCTGGTGGCCAATCGTCAGGTGGTGCCGGAGCTCCTGCAGGACGACTTCACCCCCGAACGGCTCGCCGAGACGCTGGCCTCCATCTGGCCGGGCACCGAGCGGCATGGGCAGATGGTGGCCGGCCTCCGGGAGGTGAGCCGTCGTCTGGGCCGGCCAGGGGCCTCGGAGAAGGCCGCCCGCCTGGCCCTGGAACTCTTGCCATGAGGTTAGGAGATCATCGTCCGGCCGGAGACCCGCCCCTCCCGGCGGGCGGCGCCCCGTCTTTTTGACTGGCTTGGCGTCCGGCCATCAGCCCCCCTCGCCTACCCCTGCTCCGGCTCCCGATCCAGCCCCACCGGCAGCCGGACGATGAAGGTCGCGCCCTCGCCTGGCAGGCCCTGGGCCGAGATCTCCCCGCCGTGCCGGGCCACGATCTTCCGGCAGGTGGTGAGTCCCATCCCGGTGCCCTCGTACTCCCGGCGGCTGTGCAGGCGTTCCAGGGGCCGGAAGATGCGCTCCGCGTCCTCGGGGGCGAAGCCGATGCCGTTGTCCTGGATGACGATCTCGTAATGGCCGTCTTCCGCCATTCTCCCCCGCAGCATCACCCGGGGCTGCACCTCGGGCTTGTGGTATTTCAAGGCGTTGGCGATCAGGTTCTGAAAGAGCTGGCGGATCTGCACCCGGTCGCCGCCCAGCCGCCCCAGCTTGCCGACCTCGATTAGGGCGTGGCTCTCGTTGATCCGCTCCTCCAGGCCCTCCAGCACCTCGCCCACCAGGGTCTCCAGATCGATCTCCTCGTAGGGTTGGGCCTGGGAGGTGACCTGGGAGAGGGTGAGCAAGCCGTCGATGAGCTGCCGCATCCTAGCCGCCGCCGCCTGGATGCGCGCCAGATACTCCCGGCCCCCCTCGTCCATGCAGACGCCGCATCTCTTGGCCAGCCGCTCGCCGAAGGCCAGGATAAGCATCAGGGGCTCCTTTAAGTCGTGGGAGGCCACATGGGCGAACTGATCCAGTTCGGCGTTGGAGGCGGCCAGTCTGGTGGTCAGCTCGACCAAGGACTGCTCGGTCCGGCGGCGGATGGCGATCTCCTTCTTCAACTGCTGGTTGGCGGCCATGAGCTCGCTGGTCCGCTCGTCCACCAACTCCGCGAGCCGAAAATGGTGCCGGGATAACTCCGCCTCCGCCGCCCGCTTGGCGGTCACGTCCTGCAGGATGATGATCCCGCCGGTCGATTCGTGGTTGATATCGCCCAGGAAGGTGCCGTTGACCAGTACCACCCGCGGCGCGCCCGCCGCCTTCAACCGCACCTCCATCCGGGAGATGCCGCCCTCGGCGTGCAGGAGAAAGTTCGCCAGGTCGCAGCCGGCCTTAAACTCCTCGCCCAGTATCTCGTAGCAGTTTAGTCCGATATGTCGGCCGTCAAGCCCGAAAAAACGATCAAAGGCCCGGTTGGTCTCCAGCAGCCGCAGCTCGTGGTCGACGATGCAGGCGGGCTCGGTCATCCGTTTGAAGATGGAGAAGTAGCGTCGTCGCTCTCTGAGGATGTAGCAGTTGGCCTCCCGGAGCCGCCGGTGGGTGGCGGAAGTCTCCTGACGGATGACGCCCGCCGCCGCCCCCTGGATGAAGGCGTCGAGCACCCGGGTGACCTCCGGGGCGGAGTCAAACCCCTCCGGCCCCCATCGTCTGATTATCTCTGGGACGTGACTGGCCAAGGCCACCACCTGATCGGCGGCGAGATTCGCCTCCCCGCCCCGCCGGGCGAAATCACCCCCCAGATGATGGGCCCGGTCGGCCGCGACCTCCACCTGCCGCCTCCCGCCCTGATCGCCGGTCAAGCCGGCCCACAGGGAGGCAAGAACAGGGAGGAAGGGTTGGGCCGCGGCCTGGCGCTCGGGGCCGGCCAGACGGCGGAAGACGGCCAGGAACTCCTCCCGCCAGGGGGGAGTGGAGCCGGCCTCGGAACCGGAAGGGTCTGGCGAATCGGAACAGGTCATGCGATTGGCCTCTCAATACTTGATGATCTCGCAAAAAGGTAGCCGATGGCGTAACTATCCAGCTTAGTGCCGCAGAATTGGCATCTACTGGGAACCGTAACTATTCAGCCGCGCCCCAGAGGCGCGAAACCCAGCCGGCGAGCTATACTTTTGGTATGTGAGCCGGCTGGTGACAAAGCAGATGGGGTGCGGCTGGATAGTTACCCGATGGCTAAGCAAAAGGGCCGATATACAAGGCGCGGGGTGTGTTTGGCGAGTGAGGCCATACAGTATGGTATGCCGAACGA
>JAJYJA010000065.1 GCA_021789795.1 Deltaproteobacteria bacterium
CACCCTGCCCGCCTTGAACTGCCTGCGCCGGCATTATCCCGAGGCCCGCATCGACTGGCTGGTGGAGGAGGCGGCCGCTGAGGCGGTGATCGGTCACCGGGCGGTTGATCGGGTGCTGGTTTCCCGGCGCAAGAGCTGGATTAAGTTGATTAAATCCGGTAGATTTCTGGCCGCTGGGCGGGATTTTTATCGGTTGTGGCGCGAGTTGCGGGCCACCCGCTACGATCTGCTGCTCGACTTTCAGGGGCTGCTGAAAAGCGGCATCTTCGTCTTTTGTGCCCGGGCCCGGCGCAAGGTGGGGTTTGGCCCCGGCATGGAGCACGCCGAGGCCAGTTGGCTGTTTTTAAACGAACGCCTCCCGCCGGTGGCCATGGATCAGCACGCCATCCAGCGGGAACTCCAGCTGCTGGCGGCCATCGGTATCCCCTGCCAAGAGGTGGCGTTTGCTTTTCCAGTGCGGGACGCAGACCAAGATCAGGTCAGGCGGCGGCTGGCGAAGCTGGGCGCTGACCCAAACGAACCGCTGGTGGCCATCAATCCCCTGACCACCTGGCCCAGCAAGCACTGGCTTAACGAGCGCTTCGCGGCGGTGGCGGATCGGCTGGTCGAGATGGGGGTAAGGGTGGTGTTTACCGGCGGCCTTGGGGAGGCGCCGGTCATAGCGGAAAAAATTATCGCCGTCATGCGCCATCGGGATAAGGCGATCAACCTGGCGGGCCGGACCAGCTTGAAGGAGTTGGCCGCCCTTTACGGAATGGTTCGGGTGGTGGTTACCACCGACACCGGCCCCATGCACGTAGCCGCCGCTATGGGCGCCCCGGTGGTGGCCCTGTTCGGCCCCACCGCCCCCTGGCGCACCGGGCCGTATGGTGATAAACATCGGGTGCTGCGGGCGGGGTTGGCCTGTAGCCCGTGCTTTAAGCGGGAGTGCGCGTTCGGGCACGAGTGCATGTTTAAGCTTGGGGTTGATCGAGTGATGACGGAGATTAAGTCTTTGTTGGTTTTGTAGAGATAACCAATGGATGTTTCTATAATAATTGTAAACTGGAACACCAAGCAACTCTTGCTAGACTGCTTAGCATCGGTCTATGCTACTATTCATGAGCTAGCTTTTGAGGTGTTGGTGGTGGACAACGCCTCGACCGATGGCAGTGTATCGGCAGTAACTGCGTACTACCCTGAGGTAATAGTCATCAAGAATTCGGAGAATTTAGGCTTTGCCAAGGCCAACAACCAGGCGCTTCGGATAATGAAAGGCAACTTTGCCTTGCTGTTAAATACCGATGCGCTTTTGACCGAAGGGGCGGTGGGGCGGCTTTGGCGTTTTATGAACGCGACTCCGGACGTGGGTTTGTCTAGCGGCCAACTTCTTAACGCCGACGGATCAAAGCAAAACACCATCGCTAATTTTCCCGCCCTTCTTCCCCTGTTGTTTAATGAAACAGTTCTGCGTTTATTGTTTCCTGATAGATTTCCCAGCAAACACAAAGTGTATGCCGTGCCAATAGAGGTTGAATCCTGTGTTGGCGCCTGCTTGATGGTGCGTAAGCAGGCTATAACTCAGGTGGGGTTGTTTGATGAACGTTATTTCTTTTTTATGGAGGAGACAGATTTAGCGTTTGGTATGCGTAAGTTAGGATGGCGTTCATATTTGATTCCAGATGTTAACGTATATCACCTTCAGGGGCAAAGCGCTGGTCATCTATTGCAATCAAGGATTATGTTTTATAGATCTCGTTATCAATATATAAAGAAATGGCATCATAAAATTTTACCAGTTTGGATTTGCATACTTATTTTTCGTTTGATAGTCAATCTACTTTTGAATATATCGGCAACTATTGGTAGCTTGGGGATGATTTCTGGGTGCCGCAGGAGAGTTGTTTTGTATGGTCGTCTTATTGGTTGGCATCTTAGTGGGTGTCCATGATTCAGGAGAGGAGTTTTGCTAAGGGCAATGGTCAGTCGTTGGATAACCATAGGAATATCCTGCTGATTCAACTTGGAGATATTGGTGATGTGGTGCTTTCAACCCCAGCTATCAGGGCGTTAAAGCAATCATTCCCAAAGGCACGATTGGTGGTGGCGGTGCGCGATAAGGCGGCTGACCTGCTTATCGGTTGTCCTTGGTGTGACGATGTGCTGCCAGTTCGTAAGGCCGGCGGATTTTGGGGAGAATTGTTTGGGCAGATAGCCTTGGTCTTGCGTTTGCGGGGAGCTGGGTTTGATTTGGCTATTGACCTTCGTACCGGCACCAGAGGGGCCATTTTAGCTCGTATTTCTGGTGCTGCTCGTCGTTTGGGGTTTTGGGCGGACAGCGAGCCTTGGTGGCGAAATATGTTGTTTACCGATTTGCTTCGTCATGATTACCGTCCAGAACAGCATGTGATTGATTATCTTCTTTCTTTGCTGGAGGCATATAACGTTAAGGTATTTAACCGTGAGCCTGAGATTGTAGTTCCGGAATTTGCGCGTAACGAGGCTGATATTTTATTGAAGCAGATAGTATCTGGCGGACGTAGTTTGGTGGTATTGCAGCCTTTTTCTCTTTGGAGATATAAGGAATTGGTCAAGGAAAGTTATATTGAGTTGTGCCGTTGGCTAGTGCGTGAACGAAATGTTGTGGTCGTGATCTCAGGGACAAGTCAAGAACGAAGGCAGGCTGCAGAGATAGCGGATATAGTTGGCGATGGATGCTATAATTTTGCCGGGCATACTCATCTTTTGTTGTATGCTGCCATGTTGATGCAGAGTCGTTTGGTCATTGGGGTGGATAGCGCCGGAGTGCACATAGCCTCAGCTGTCGGCTCTCCGACGGTCAGCATATTTGGTCCTTCTTCTCCGGCTTCATGGGGGCCAAAGGGAAACCGACATCTTGTGGTGCAGCGGCGGATGCCATGCGTTCCATGTCGGATGAGGGGGTGTAATAATAGCGGAATCAGCCGTTGCCTGGAAGAGTTGCCTCTTGAGGAAGTGAGGGCGGCGATTGATCGTCAGTTGTCCTTGAATTGCCATCATCACTCTTGACCTTGTAGACTATGATGGCCCCAGTCTGGTGGTTGTGCCAGCGGTTAATTTCAATCAGCTTGTCATTGTTAAGTTTTGACGGCCAACCGGGAGGGCGGTTGTTTTCTTCCCATAGAAGATACTCTATGTGCCGCCGTTGAAGATTGACGACGAGGTCGTTAACCGAGGCGCCTACTAGAGAGGAGTAGGTGTCATCCGGCAGCTTAGGGAACGGGGCTCCTGGTCGGGTTATATTGGCGTAGAAGTGGACAATCCTGATGGTTTGCTCTGAGGCGGCGATTGTCACCTCCTGGTTGGGTGAGGTGTTTTGGTCCAGAAACTTGCCGATCTGCATAAGGGCGACCTCAGAGATTCCCCTAGCCTCTATGTTCTTGGGTATGGTGGAGATAATTAGCAGCCCTGTAAGCAATAGTAGGGAGTTTTTTTCTGTTAGCCATCCTGTTTTATTTATTCTTTTGGCAAGTGAGCTGATTCCGGCAGCGAGAAAGAGCGCGGCAGGAATGATTGCTAGCATCATATAACGATATTCGATGACCCATTGTTGCAGGGTCCGGGCGTACAGGATGCCTATGGCGCTGGCGCTGAGCAGAGTTAAGAAAATTGCTAGGTCACGATTACTGCTATTATTGCGGCGGAGAAAGGCTCCGATACTGAAGACGGCGATGGTGGTAACAGGGTATGACATTGCCTCGAAGAGCCGGTTGGCTATGGTCGCCATTCCGATCAGCCAGACGAAGGAGCGGGCCTCGTCCAGGAAGCAGCTAAGTTGAAAGTTTTGTTGGTGTGATAGAATGGAGAGAGATTTTCTAAGTTCAGCGTACTGAGGGATGCCGTTGGTTATAGCTGCAATTCCGTCTTGCAATCGGCTGGCTTGTAGGAATATAGATTTACCATGACCATGAATAATTATTAAGATAGATAATGCTATGATAACAGGAAGAAAGAATAAAAAAACTGTTGTCCACTTTCTTGATCTATTAGATATTATGGGAAAACATATAAAGATTGCGGGATATAATAAAAATTCTATTCTTGCCCAGGCGGCGAGAATAAAGCTCAGGCAGGAGATTGGCAGCAGGATTTTTTTTTGCTCCTCAACCCCTTTGACCAGCCAGTAGAGGCCATATAGGGCGAAGAACCAGGCAACAGGGTCGCGAACAACATCAATGCTGTTGCTGACCCAGGTTGGTAGAAAGGTCATTACGGCGGTGGTGGCGAGGGATTCTAAAGGGGTAAAGAAGCGTCTAAGCAATCCATTGAGCGGGAAGAGGGCCAAGGTGCCAAAGGTTATGGAAACGGCCCTGGCGGCCATAAGCCAATCTGGGCAGACTAGGTGAAAGAGGCTGATCAGCGCTGGGGGCAGGGATATAAAGGTAACGGAGTTAAGGCCAGTCTTCCATTGGCCGATGGCGATGGCGCGGGCCTGTTGTATGTAGATTGAGCCATCCGGATTGATGATGGCGGTTAAATGAAGGGCGTATAGCCGGATAGCCAGAGCCGCAAGCATCAACATCCACATGCGCCATGGCGCTTGGTGGTTATTTGTTACGGTAGAGAATGTCGTCATATAGTTGGCTGACGTTTTGGATTACCTTAGTCCAGGCGTGCGCTTCCGCAGTCTGGCGGGCGGCCAGTCCCATTGCTTGCCGCTTAGGTTCGTTTAGCAGTAGGAGAATTTTTTCTCCCACGGCATTGCTGTCGTTTTTGTTTACTATATAACCGGTTATCCCTTCACTGACCAAGTCTTTCGCTCCCACCTGGGTGGAGATGATCACCGGTAGGCTTGATGCCATTGCCTCTAGCACGGTCAGGCCAAAGGTGTCGAAGTCGGAGAGCAGGGCATGAACATCGGCGGCGGCGTAAAAATGTTCTATTTTTTGGCTCTGGACGCCGGCGAAGATAATTTTCTCTCTTACCCCATGTCGCTCGGCAAGCTTGCCGAATCGCTTTACGTCTCCCTTGCCTACCACCAGTAGGGTTATAGGGCGTGGGCTGGACGCCTTAGCCTTTGCTAATCCGGAGATCAAGGTGGCGAGGCCTTTGAGTTCAAAGTTCATTCCTACAAACAGGATGACAAAGTCCGATGGTGTTATGCCGAATCGAGCGCGAACTTCGTTTCGTACCGCAGCAGGTTTATTTAGGGTGAATTTTTCCAGGTCAACTCCAGGGTGCATGGTCCGCATTCTGGAGGTTATTTGCGGGAAGTATCGTTGATAGTGCGCCTTGGAGAGGTTTGATACTGGCAGGAAAAAATTGCAATTGTAGTTGGATAGTAGTTTTTTTTCTATCCAGTCCGTCATTTGATCGACAAGTCCTAGCCTTTTATCGCGTATTTCGCGCCGCCAGAATCGGTGTGGTACCCCGTGCATGGTGAACAGATCGGCATGGAATATCCGGTCGTGGGTGTGAATGAGGTCGTAGTGTTCGCGTTTAAGTGTGTTGGCGACGAACCAAGCGAAACTTAATGGACTAAGAAATCTGGGAAAGGAGATAATGGGCACCTTATGGAAGGTGACAACATCTAACTGCGTCTCCCACTGGTTGGCCAAGACATGGATATCATAGGCCGGGTTGTGGGCTAGTCCCTCGGTAAGATTAGCGGCGAAGCGCTCCGCCCCGCCGGTTAGGCCGTATTTGGGGATGACTACGGCGATTTTTTTAGGTGGCAACGGGTTAGTCATTTATCCGGTAACGCCAAGAGCCAGTTGCTGACCTGGCGACGCTCAATTTTCACTCCTTGCCAGGAGCGAAGCTCCCCCGCTTCATCGAGGGAGAGGAAAACATTCTGTCCGGCCTGCAGGTAGGGATCGGCAAGGGCGAAGGCGCCCAACTCACGCCGTTCATTATCGCTGGTTAGGGCGACGGCGACCTGATAGCGGTCAAAGCTTCGCCCTCCCTCGGAGGACAGGAAATCCAACTCCCGCCCGCTGTCGTTTGTCCCGTAATAGACCGTTGCGCCGCGCCTGAGCAGTTCCAGAAACACGACATGTTCCAGGCGTAGCGCCAGATTTTCTTCCGGCGGGCGATAGAGGCTCATTAAGCCGGGATCGATGCTGTAGTATTTGCGGCTATCGCTGAAGACGCGATTCTGCTTCCAACTGAAGCGAGTTACCTCGCACAGGGCAAAGGTCTTGAGCAGGTAGCCGCAGTAGGCGATGATCGTCTCTGGTTTGGTTTTGATCCCCAAGGCCTGAGCCCGCCGCGTCAGGGAGGCGAAGGTGGTGACGCACCCCGCGCCCGCCATCAGGTAATGAAACAGTTTTTCCAGCAGAGGGACATTATCGACGCGGAAGCGGCGCACCACATCGTCGAGGATCACCTTGCTCACAATCCCTTTCAGGTAAGAGAGTTTGGTCTCCGGGGCCGGGATGTCGAAGACTTCGGGGAGACCGCCCTGGGCCAGATACTCGGAGAAGAGCCGATTGATCTCCAGGCGGTTACGGTAATAGTCCGCCGCCGCGGTGACGCTTATCCCCCGATAGGCCAAAAATTCCCTGAAGCTGAACGGCAGCAGGGGAAATTCGATGAAGCGTCCCGCCAGATTGCTTCCCAGTTCCGAGGAGAGGAGTTCTGAGTTGGAGCCGGTGAGCACGATTTCGGTTGTTTCACCGTCCCGCTCATAGATGGTGCGGATGAAACGATCCCAGGCCGGCACGTTCTGGATCTCATCGAAGATAACGAGCCGCTTCCCAGGCTTGGCGGAGACGTTCAGGAACAACTCGTAGACTTGGTTTAGCCGTTCCGGCGTGGTAACTTCCATCAGCCGGAAATCTTCCAGATTGAGATAGAGAAGATTGGCGGGCTCGATTTGCCCTGCGTCGAGCAGGCGCCTGGCCACCTGTTGAACCAGAAACGATTTGCCGCTCCGGCGGAAGCCGGTTACGATCTTGATGGGCCGCGAGCCCATGGCCAGGAAGACGCTCTCCTCCAGATGGCGGCGGACGCCGCTCCGCTTCTGAATAAGGCTCTGCCACTCGAATAGAACAGCGGTTAAAGTTGCGGTATCCATGGTTGTCGCCCAATGGGGTGGTTATTGATGGCCTATAATCCCTTTATTGGGCGACAATATCAAGAGAAATTATCCGAAGAATGGGCTGGGGGTATGAGCTAATACGGGATTAGACTTGACCTACTGGAAGCCGATTTGACCAGGCCGTTTTCACATGAAAAACGTTCTCCCCCACCGGGGCAAGCCTGTATTTGGGGATGACGATGGCGATTCGTATTTTTCCAGGTGGCGGAGCATGGTTAGATGGGCACTTGGCTGAGCGGGGTACTGAGCAGTTCGGCGATGGCGGCGGCCGCTTGGCCGGAGCCATAGGGGGATGGCGCTTGGGGTGGCGGCGGGCTAAGTGCCCAGTCGACGCCGGCGCTGATATGGCGGCCCACCAGCCGACCGAGGCCGACCTGTATGGTCTCCTGACGTTCGGTGGTTTCGCGCACGATCAGGACTTTTTTGTTAAGGCAAGTGGCTTCTTCTTGGATGCCGCCGCTGTCGGTGATAATGAATCGTGCCTTGTTGATGAGGCGTAGCATCTCAAGATAGCACATCGGCGCGATGATGTCGATGTTGGGGGCTGTCAGTCGCTGGCGGTGGCATCTGACGTTGGGGTTGGGGTGGATGGGGAAGATGAAGCGAAGCTGGGGTTGGGCAAGGGCTATGGACTGGATTTCGTCGAAAAGTTTTCCCATGATGGCGTGGTTTTCTCGACGGTGCAGGGTGATCAGCACTGTGTCGCCTTTGCCCTTGTCCGGGCTGTCTAGGAGCGGCCGAAACTCTTGCACTGCGTCGACAATGGTATTGCCCACCAGATGAACATTGCGGGCGCCGCAGGCGATGAGGGTATCGTAGGCCATCGGAGTCGGCGCGAAGTTGATTGAGGCGACCTGGGTGATCAGAGTGCGGTTTAGTTCCTCTGGAAAGGGGTTAGCCGGGTTATTGGTTCGCAGGCCGGCCTCCACATGGGCCACGGGAATTTGCTGGAAGAAGGCCATTTGGGCCAGTGCCCAGGCGGTGGTAGTGTCGCCTTGGACAACCACCCAGTGAAAGCGTTGTCGCTGGAACAGGGCCTCGGCGGCCTGGCAGATTAGGGTAAAGCTTTTTCCCAGGGTCACGGTGTCGGCCTGGCCGGAAAGGATGTCGAAGTGATGGTTTGGTTCCGGGATCAGCTGGCGGACGTCCTGGTAGAGGTCGAGGTGTTGGCCGGTGAACAGGGTCTGAAACGGTGCTCCCTGGCGCCTCAGAGCTTTGATTACCGGAAACAGCTTGATGATCTCCGGCCGGGTACCGAAGGCGATTAGGATCATAGCAGCACTGGCTGGTAGCCGTGGTCGAGCTCATGCTTGACCACCCGCCAGAACTCCGCCGACTTGTCGGAGCTGCAACTGATGGCGACTTTGTCCACCCCCAGTTTCGGTTTGACTGAACCCCACAGGGAAAGGTCGCTGGCGGGATGCGGCGGGCAGCCGACCGCGATTTTATGCCGTTGCAGCATGGCGCAGAAATGGATGTCTTCTCCGAATTTGCGCGAGGCCGGTTCCAGGTCCCAAAAATAGCGTGCCCATTCCCGACGGAAGAACCAGCTGTGGCCGACCAGATCCACCAGTGCGAAGTCCTCGTTTTGTCCATCCCAGCCCATCCTCGGTTTTTCGGTCTTCAACTCAGTGGTGGACAGGTAACGCAGGCCGATGGTGCCGCACATAGCCTGACGGCTATCCACGTGGCTTAGGCAGTTTTCAAACCACCGCACCCCGGGCATGGTATCGTCGTCAAAGATGCAGACGTATTCACCTTCCAGGCAGGCGGCCAAGGTGAAGCGGGGGATGATGCCGAAGTTGTGGTCGCAGATGATTTTTTTGACCTGGCTGTCTTTTTTGAAGGTAACCAGCTGCTTGCGCTCCAGGAAACCGAATTTTTTTGGCGGGGCATTGTACCAGAGGACGACCTCGTGGGGGGGGACGGACTGGGCCAGGATGCGGCCCACCTGTTCTTCCAAGAGTTGGGGCCGCTGCCAACTAGTCAGGATAACGGAAATTTTCGGATTGTTCACTGTAGTCTTATCTGCGGCGGCGGTTGCTATTTTGTCTGCCCTCAGTCGGCAACCTGCATATCGTGCAGCGTGTCATGAAGGGCGGGATCAAGAGGGTCTTACTCCTCGAATACCTCCGGGGTGTGGCGGACGATCTCGGCGTTGACCAGGTAGATCACGTCTTCTGCGATGTTGCTCGCGTGGTCGGCGATCCGCTCCAGGTGGCGGCAGATGGAGATGGCGTGCAGCAGGGCGTTCACCCGCTCGGGGTGGTCCTGGAACAGGCCCTTGACCTGGCCGTACATGGTGCGGTTGATGGTGTCGATCTCCTCGTCCCTGGCCCGCACCTGCCTGGCCAGGCGCACGTCCAGGTTGACCAGGGAGTCGATGCTCTGGGTCAGCATCTTCTCCACCTTGGTGGACATATCGACCGCGTCGAAGGGCATGTCGATGGGCTCGTCCTGGGAGGCCAGAAAGACGCTGCGCTCGGCGATGTTCACCGCCAGGTCGCCCACCCGCTCCAGGTCGCTGTTGATCTTGAGCACCGCGATGATGAAGCGCAGGTCGATGGCCACCGGCTGGTGCAGGGCCAGGATCTTCAGGCAGTCCTCCTCGATGTCCACCTCCAGGTTGTCGATGTCGCGGTCGGCGTTGATCACCGCCTGGGCCATGACCAGGTCGCGTTTGATCACCGACAGGGTCGCCTTGTAAACCCGATCCTCCACCTCGCCGCCCATGGTGACGATCTTGTTTTTTAAGTTTTCGATTTCCCGTTGCAGATGGCGTGGCATGGTCTTTCCTCCCTAGCCGATCCTCGTAAGCAGCGCCTGGCGCATGACCGTAACCGGCGCCTTGAGCCCGGTCCACAGCTCAAACTGGGCCGATCCCTGGTAGAGCAGCATCTCCAGGCCGTTGACGGTCTGGCAGCCGGCCGCCTTGGCCTCCTTAAGCAGGGTGGTGGCCAGCGGGCTATAGACGATGTCCATCACCAGCCCGAAGTTGGTCAGCAGCCTGGCGGGTACCGGGGTTTGGCCGCTATTTGGGCCCATGCCCACCGAGGTGGCGTTGATCAAGAGGTCGGAGGAGAAGCCATCGAGGTCGGCCAGCGGCCGCCAGGGGCAGCCTAGGTCACCGGCCAGGGCCTGGCCCCGGCTGGGGGTGCGGCTGGCCAGAGTGAGGCTGACCCCGGCCTGGATCAGCCCGAAACCGATGGCCCTGGCCGAGCCGCCGGCGCCGAGCAGCAGGGCCGACTTGCCGGCCAGGGGGGCGATTTGGGCCAGGGCGGTGTTGGCCCCCAGCCAATCGGTGTTGACCCCGTGCGCCGCCCCATCCCGGAAGAGTAAGGTGTTTACCGCCCCGATCTTGGCCGCCAGGGGGTCGATGGTGTCGAGAACGGGAATCACCGCCTGCTTGTGGGGGATGGTGACGCTCGCCCCCCTGATCCCCAGGGCCTTCATCGCCTCCACCGCCTTCCCGGCGTCCTGGGCCGGGAAGGGCAGGTAGATCTTGTTGAGGCGAAGATGCCTAAAGGCGGCGTTGTGCATGGCCGGGCTTAGGCTGTGGCTGACCGGCTGGCCCAGGATGCCGTAAAGCTCGGTCTGGCCGTCAACCGGCATGGCTTCCTAGCTCGGTCAGGATGCGGGCCAGGGACGAGGCGGGCAACTGGCCGGGGGCGGTGGCCGGGGCGTGGTCGGCGGCGGCGTAGGTCATGAATCCGCCCAGCCCCAGGGTGGCGACTCGGCTGATTACCCCGGCCTGGCCCATGCAGAAGGCGATCAGCGGTAGACCGATCTCGGTGGCCTCGATCTGAAGGTTCAAGACCCGCAGCACGTCCTGAAAACCGTGGGCAGTGGTGACGATCTTGCCGATGTCGGCGCCGCTTTGGCACTGCTCCTGGAGGAGTGAGCGCAGGGCCGGGGCGGAGGGGGTGCCGTTAAAGCCGTGCCAGGAGACGATGACCTGGGTGCCGTTGTCCTTGGCCGCCCGGATCAGGGCATCCCGGGGCCCGGTCTCGGTCTTGAGCTCGATATCGATATAGGCGGCCTTGGCCTCCGCCGCTTGGCGCAGCAGGGCGAGGCGCTCCTCCTCCGGGCCTGCGAAGCCGCCTCCCTCCCAACTGGCCCGGTTGGTGAACAGGAGCGGTTTTGATAGGCGGCCTGCGAAGGGGGCCGCAGACGGCTTAAGCATCGAATCCAGGCGGATCTCCAGGACATCGGCCAGGGGCTCGGACTTCAGGGCCAGGGCCAGGATCTCGCCTTCGTGGTCGCCGGACAGCGATACGCATAGCTTGCCGTGGGAGCGGGGGGTGCTGGTGGTCATGGCGCGATAATAGGTTTTGGCCGTTGACTTACGTTGCGAGAGCGGCAACGTTGGTGTTTATTGGGAGTCAAACTATTCCAAAGCGCCGGGCTTGTCAACCACGACCCATCGGGAGCCAGGGAATGGCTTACCTTTCTTCGGCAGCTCGTCTGGCCGCGGCGTTGACGAGGCGGGCGAGAAAAGGGGGCCGCGCAAAGACCTGCTCAACATCGTTTGACCGAATCTTCTTGACATGACCAGGTAAAAAAATTATCTTGCTTCCGTTTGTGCCGAAGTGGCGGAATTGGTAGACGCGCTAGGTTCAGGGTCTAGTGTCCGTACGGATGTGCGAGTTCGAGTCTCGCCTTCGGCACCATTAAAAAATCAAGGGTTTTCCTCACGTTACTGGGGAAAACCCTTTTTTTGTTTCTGGTCGGCTGTTGCTTTGTTTTGCTGAATTGTGCTATTTTCTTCTATGAGAATGGAACAAAAATGGAACAAAAGTGGAGCGAGAAAATAATGGCTAGGATCACGAAAAGGAAAAAGAAAAATGGTTGGAGCTTTACCGCGACTATTCGCATTAAAGGATATCCTTTGGCCTGCCGGACATTCGACACCAAAGGGGAGGCAGCGGCTTGGGCTGCCAAGACGGAAGATTCCATCAAGGCCAATAAATATAATGATCCCCGTTTGGCCATGCACATTACGTTCGGGCAGGCTATCGAAAAATACCTTCAGCTTATTTCCTCAAAAAAAGCGATCAACACCCACATGAGGGAGAAGGTCGCGGCGGGACGCCTAATGGAACAAATTGGAGCAGAAACTCCATTGGGCTCCATATCTGCGGCCACCGTGGCATCATACCGGGACAAAAGACTCCAGACAGTGTCCGCCTACCCTGTTCGCCAGGAATTAGTTTTATTATCCCACCTGTTCACCAAGGCAAAAAAAGAGTGGGCCATTCCTGTCGATAATCCTGTAGGGGAAATCGACCGCCCTCCTCCCCCTAGAGGCAGAACCCGGTTCCTGACGGAAAATGAAGCTGTTCAGTTGTTGGAATC
>JAJYJA010000066.1 GCA_021789795.1 Deltaproteobacteria bacterium
GGTTAGGGCAGAAAAATCTGGAAAGTTCTGTCATCTTGCACCTCCTTTTGGGATTTAGGATTCCTTATCCTATCCCAACCCGGCACGTGGGGCAAGAAAATTCTAACAACAATAAGGTGACACTATCGAAATATCGAAGGCGGTAACATCGAATCCTTCTCTTGCAAGCCACTCAGCGTCGTCTCCGAGACCACAGCCTACTTTGAGGGCGCGCCTGCCAAACGGGAGATGCCGTACCGCAGCGTAGAGAGCAATTAGGTTCGGATTCGGAACTCTATCCGCCCAAGGAATCGGTACTCCTTCAGACGACGCTCTCGCGTAGAGATGCTCGAACCAGTCCAGTGGTCGACCAGATGCGATCGCCTCGCTTGCAAGCTTTCTGGCAATGGTGCGCGGGTCGTCCATTTCTTGATCATCTTGAGGGCATAATGCCAAGGGTAACCAGCGGCGGCCACTGAATTACGACGCGATTAGCGCAACGCTGCTCCCCGCCGTCAGGTTGACCCAATTGTGTTAGCTTATCTTTATTGCTCTAATGTTTACTCTTCTAAAGGTTTCAAAGCATGTGCCATCTTCATTTCTGGTTTCTTCAATCATCCTCTCGACTACATAGTTTCTGAAATTTTGTTTTTCAGCTTCAGGGATACATCTCAAGAAAGGAACAATGCTTGGCTGGTCAATCCATTTTGTCATTACGGCACTATTTTCGAAATTCCTATCTGCATTTTCACCCCAAATTTCTATGTTGGAAAAATCAGTTTCTTGGGCAAGGCGTTGATATGCCTCAATGGTTGGCATGAACCAAGGCCAAGAAAACTTTTTGAAATAATTTACATAGTTTTTCTCAGCCATGACTTGCTTGATGACTTTAAAAAAATATGAACAGTTTCCATCAGCAGCGAAATTAAACCTGATTGTTCCGTTAAATTTCAATGCCTGGAAAACATTTTTTAATAATTTTTTGTGATCCTTAACCCAATGAAGTGTGGCATTTGAAAATATTAGATCAAACTCGTTTACATATTGAATTTCATCAATGTCTGTTAGTGTAAAAATTACATTTTGGTATTTTTTACCTTCTAATGCTGTTTTGATCATTCCCTCAGAGGCATCGATGCCGACTACGCTTCCTTGAGGAACCATTTCTGCCAATTGATTTGTTATTGTGCCATCTCCGCAACCTAAGTCGAGAATTGTTTCATCCCCATTAAAATGGAACTCACCTAATATTTTATTTGCCCATTCTTTTTGATGTGAAGATGCTTTTTTATATTTTTCTCCATCAAATTCAAATGACATTATAGTTCTCCCGATTTTTGTTTCTTGGGCATTGTTAAATTGCTATAGATATAGTAGACTCCTGATGGCGCTGTTGCCAATCCAGGAGGAATTACCATGGCTATCTGCCCTAAATGCGGCTGCGAAAAATGTGTACGAGATGGCATCGTCAAGGGACGGCAACGCCATCAATGTAAATCTTGCGGGTATAGACACACAGTACAACAAGTTGGCAAAAGCGCTACGATTAAGCGGCAGGCCCTTGAGCTTTACCTTGAAGGCCTTGGGTTTCGTTCTATAGGGCGATTTCTCAAATGTAGCCATGTTGCTGTCTACAACTGGATCAAGGCATTTGGCGAAGCAGCCGATGAACTTCGGTCAGAAACAGCAATAGATGTCGTTGAGATTGACGAAATGCACAGCTATATATCTTCAAAAAAACTTCTGCTGGATATGGATTGCTGTTGATAGATATGGAAAAAGGTTCATCAATTGCGTGTTGGGCGATCGCGGGACAGCAACAGGCAGGCAGTTATGGGATGCCATCCAAGGGATCGATATCAAAAAAATAGCGACCGACTACTGGAAACCTTACGAAAATTTTGTCCCCCGAGAACTGCATGTCCAGTCTAAGGCTGAGACATTTACGGTTGAGGGCTACACCAGCCTGTTTCGTCATTTTCTTGCAAGAATGCGAAGGAAATAAAAATGCTACAGTAAAAGCAAAGAGATGCTAAAGCATTCAGTCACTCTATTAATGTTAAAATGGAATCAAGGTCTTCAATCTATACTAAATTAACAATGCCACTTTTCCCATGGCGATTGTCCTGATGATGGTCTAACAGCCCTGATTCTTGGCATCCTGCTGGCTGAGCTTGTCTTTCAAGAGTTTGTAGGAGATGCTGTCCACCAGGGCCTGCCAACTGGCCTCGATGATGTCGTGGGAGACGCCCACCGTGCCCCACTGGCTATGGGAGTCGGTGGACTCGATCAGCACCCGCACCTGGGCCCCGGTGCCGTGTTCCGAGGCCAGGACCCGCACCTTGTAGTCGCTTAAGGAGACGGAGGCGAGCTGGGGATAGAAGCAGGTCAGGGCCTTGCGCAGGGCGTTGTCCAAGGCGTTGACCGGGCCGTCGCCCAGGGCCGCGGTGTGGACGGTGTCGCCCGCCACCTCGATCTGGATGGTGGCCTCGGCCTGGGTGGCGCCGCCCTGGTCGCCCTTGCGGTTCAACACCGTGAAGCCCTTGAGCTCGAAGAAGCTGGGCATGGTACCCATGGCCCGGCGCATCAAGAGCTCGAAGGAGGCCTCGGCGCCCTCGTACTGGAAACCCTGGGTCTCCAGTTCCTTTAGTCGCTTTAAGATGGTGGTCACCAGGGGGTCGGTGCTTTCGAGATCGAGCCCGAACTTCTTGGCCTTGTGCAGGACGTTGCTCTTGCCGGACTGGTCGGAGATCAGGATGCGGCGGATATTGCCCACCAGCTCGGGGTCGATGTGCTCGTAGGTGAGCGGGTTGCGCTTGACCGCCGAGACGTGGATGCCCCCCTTGTGGGCAAAGGCCGCCGACCCCACGTAGGGCTGATACTTGTGGTGGGGCAGGTTGGCCAGTTCGTTGACGAAGCGGGCCACCTCGGTGAGCCGGTGCAACTGTTTGGCCGCGGCGCAGGTGTAGCCCATCTTCAGGGCCAGGCCGGGGATGATGGAGGTCAGGTTGGCGTTGCCGCAGCGCTCGCCAAAGCCGTTGATGGTGCCCTGCACCTGGCGGGCGCCGTGCTCCACCGCCATCAGCGAGTTGGCCACCGCGGTGTCGGAGTCGTTGTGGGCGTGGATGCCAAAGACCGGAAACAGGTCCCGCTGGGCGAAGTGCCGCCGCACCTCGTCCATGATGCTTGCGATCTCGGCCGGCAGGGTGCCGCCGTTGGTGTCGCACAGCGCCAGGCAGTCGGCCCCGGCCCGCCAGGCCTTCTCGATGGTGGCCAGGGCGTATTCGGGGTTGGCCTTGAAGCCGTCGAAGAAGTGCTCGGCGTCGTAGAACAGGTGGGCGACCTGGGGTTTGAGGAAACGCAGGGAGTCGTCGATGATGGTCAGGTTGTCGTCTGGCGAGATGCGCAGGGCGACCTCGACATGGATGTCCCAGGTCTTACCGAAGATGGTGACGCCGGGGGTCTTGGCCGCCACCAGGGCCTGGAGGTTGGCGTCCTCATGGGCCGGGTTGGCGAACAGCCGGGTGCTGCCGAAGGCGACGAGCCGGGCGTGCTTGAGGCGGTAGTTGGCCATCTCCTGGAAGAACTGCCCCGAGGCGGGGTTGGCGCCCGGCCAGCCGCCCTCGATGTAATCCACCCCCAGCTCGTCGAGCTTCAAGCTGATGCGGATCTTGTCCTCGACCGAGAGGTTGAAGTTCTCGGCCTGGGTGCCGTCCCGCAGGGTGGTGTCGTAGATGGTTATTTCTTTTTGCATGCCGTAGCCTTGCCCTTGGCCGGTTTGCCCACCTGGTGGAGCCCGAAGCCGTCGTGCAGGGTGCGGACGGCGAGCTCGGTGTATTTCTCGTCGATGACGCAGGAGATCTTGATCTCCGAGGTGCTGATCATCTGGATGTTGATCCCCTCCTGGGCCAGGAGACGGAACATGGTGGTGGCGATGCCGGAGTGGTTGCGCATCCCCACCCCGACGATGGAGACCTTGGCGATCTGCTCGGACCCGGTCACGTCGCCGGCCCCGATGCCGGAGACGATGCCGGAGACGATGCCCATGGCCCGCTTGTAGTCCGGCCGAGGCACGGTGAAGGTCATGTCGGTCATCTCCCCGGCCCGGGTGTTCTGGATGATCATGTCCACCACGATCCCGGCCTCGGAGATGGGGGTGAAGATCTTCGAGGCCACCCCCGGCACGTCGGGCACCTTGGACAGGGTGATCCGGGCCTCGTTTTTACTGTAAGTTACCCCGGAAACCAGCATTGACTCCATATTTTTATCCTCCTCTACCACCATGGTGCCTTGGGTCTTGGTGAATGTTGAACGAACGTGAACCGGAACCTTGTAGCGCTTGGCAAAGCCCACCGAGCGGATGTCCAGCACCTTGGCCCCCAGGCTGGCCAATTCCAGCATCTCGTCGTAGGAGATGCGGTCGATCTTGCGGGCGTTGGCGCAGACGTTGGGATCGGTGGTGTAAACCCCCTCGACATCGGTGTAGATCTCGCACTCGTCGGCCTTAAGCGCCGCCGCCAGGGCCACGGCGGTGGTGTCGGAGCCGCCCCGGCCCAGGGTGGTGATGTCCGCGGCCTCCGTCACCCCCTGGAAACCCGCCACCACCACCACCCGGCCCTGGTCCAGATTCCGGGTGACCAGCCCGGTGTCGATGGACTTGATCCGGGCCTTGGTGTGCATGGCGTCGGTGATGATCTTCACCTGATCGCCCAGGAGCGAGACGGCGTCGTAACCCGCCTCCTTGACCGCCATGGCGAAGAGGGCCACCGTCACCTGCTCGCCGCTGGAGAGCAGGACGTCCATCTCCCGGGTGTCGGGCTGGTCTTGCATCTGCTGGGCCAGGGCCACCAGGCGGTTGGTCTCCCCGGCCATGGCCGAGAGCACCACCACCACCCGGTGGCCCTTCTTGACGTAGCCCAGCACCCTGGCGGCCACGGCCTTGATCTTTTCCGGGTTGGCGACCGAGGTGCCGCCGAATTTTTGAACGATTAAAGACATATAGCGTGAACTCCTGGATCGGGATAAGGACGGCCAGGGGAGGCGACGACGCCTGCCGGGGCCATTTTTATGAGGCTTGAATAATAACCAGACGTAAAGGCCTTGGGTATCTTTTTTTGTCTGGGGGCGATAAATTTTTCGGCCTGGCCTGGCCCGCTTTCTCTTGGGAACACGGGCATCCCTGCCCACTTTGCGGCCCCATTCCTCCGGCAGGCGAGAGGCCGGCGCCTTCAGGAGAGGAGGGCATTTTTTTGTTCTTACCGAAGGCGTTTTATGGTAAAAGCGAGCAGCGTCCGCCCGGTGGGATGTAACTGACGATGGTAAGGGGCCTCTGGTGGCTATTCCCGCTTAAAAAAGGCCACGGACTGGCTAAGATAAAATAAAAACCTGATAGAGAACATGAAGACCCTGGCGGAGTTGGCGGAGCTGGTGGGCGGGCGCCTGCACGGCGATGGTTCCTTGCCCATCGAGGGGGTGGCGGAGCTGGACGTCGCCGGCCCGGGTCAGATTACCTTTCTCACCCAGGGCCGACCTGGCGAGCGGTTGCGGAACTGCCAGGCGGCGGCGGTGGTGGTGCCGGCCTCGGATTATAACTACCCCCTGCCGGTGATCCAGGTGGCCGACCCCTATCTGGCCATCGCCGTTATCCACAACCATTTCTTGGCCCGGCCCTTTCAGGCCACCGGCATCGATCCCCGGGCGGTGGTGGGCGCGGATTGCCGGATACCGGCGGCGGTGAGCGTCGGGCCGCTGGCGGTGCTTGGCGACCGGGTGCGGCTGGGGGAGCGGGTGCGGCTGGAGCCGGGGGTGGTGATCGGCGACGAGGTGGTGATCGGCGATGACACCACCCTCAAGGCCAACGTCACGGTGGGGCAGGGCTGCCGGATCGGCTGCCGGGTGACGATCCACAGCGGCACGGTGATTGGCGGCGACGGCTTTGGCTACGCCACCGACAGCGCCGGGCATCACTTGAAGCGGCCCCAGGTGGGCATCGTCCAGATCGACGACGATGTCGAGATCGGCGCCAACAGCGCCATCGACCGGGCCACCTTCGGCAAGACCTGGATCAAGCGGGGCACCAAGATCGACAACCTGGTGCAGATCGCCCACAACGTGGTGGTGGGCGAGGACTCGATCATCGTCTCCCAGTCAGGGATCTCGGGCAGCACCATCTTAGGCACCGGGGTGGTGCTGGGCGGTCAGGTGGGGGTGGCCGGACATTTAAAGATCGGCGACCGGGTGATGGCCGCGGCCCGCACCGGGCTGCACGCCGACGTGGCCGCCAAGTCGGTGATGGCCGGGTTCCCCGCCATCCCTCACTCGCTGTGGCTTAGGGTCAGTGCCCTGCTGCCGGGGCTGCCGGAGCTGGTCAAAGAGGTGCGGGCGCTTAAAAAACAGGCCACCGCCTGGCAGACCGGGGCGGGGCAGGAACAGAATCCATCGGAGGAATCGCCATCATGACCAGCGCCCCTGAATCGTTTGACATTGTCGAGATCATGCGGCTCCTGCCGCACCGCTATCCCTTCATCATGGTGGATCGGGTGCTGGAGCTGACCGAGGGCGAGCGGATCAAGGCCCTAAAGAACGTGACCATCAACGAGCCTTTCTTCCAGGGCCATTTCCCGGTCCTGCCGGTGATGCCCGGGGTCATGATCCTGGAGGGTCTGGCCCAGGCGGCGGCGGTGCTGGCCTATGCCACCATGAAGGACTACGTGGGCAGCAAGCTGGTCTATTTCGCCGGCCTCGACCAGGTGCGGTTTAGACGCAAGGTTAGCCCCGGCGACCAGTTGATCTACCAGGTCAAGACCATCAAACGCAAGCTCAGCCTGTGGAACATGGAGGGCAAGGCCTACGTCGAGGATAAACTGGTGGCCGAGGCCATCCTGATGGCCACCTTCGGCTAATTTTTTTTTCGCGATTTCATCTCTCAACCCCAACTAACCTTACTGGCAATGACTATCCATCCCACCGCCCTGGTCGCCGAGGGCGCCGAGATTCACCCCACCGCCCAGATCGGCCCCTACGCGGTTATTGACGCCCAGGTGGCGATTGGCGAGGACACCGAGGTCGGGGCCCACGCGGTGCTTGCTGGCCACACCAGCATCGGCAAGCGTAACCGCATTCACCCCTTTGCCAGTATCGGCGGCCCGCCCCAGGACTTGAAGTACCAAGGCGAGGACACCCGAGTGCTGATCGGCGACGACAACCAGATCCGCGAGTACGTCTCCATCCACCGGGGCACGGTCACTGGCCGGGGGGTGACCACGGTGGGCAGCGGCAACCTGCTGATGGCCTACTCCCACATCGCCCACGACTGCCTGGTGGGCGACCAGGTGATCATGGCCAACGGCGCCACCCTGGGCGGCCATGTCGTTATCGGCGACCACGTCAACTTGAGCGGCATGGTGGCCATCCACCAGTTCAGCCGGGTGGGGGCCTTCTCCTACATCGGCGGCATGTCCGGGATCAGCAAGGACGTGCCGCCCTTCGTCATCGCCACCGGGGTCCGCGATCAGTTGCGGATCACCGGCATCAACAAGATCGGGCTCAAACGCCACGGCTTCGCCAACGAGGACATCCTCACCCTAGGCCGCGCCTTCACCACCATCTTTCGCACCAACTTGGTGCTGAACGAGGCCTTAGACAAGGCCCTGGCCGAGTTTCCCGACTGCCGGCTGGTGACGGAGTTGGTGGAGTTCATGCGGGCGCCCAACCGTTTCGGGGTGGTGCGCAAGTACGATGCCGACGACCAGTGAGCCGATCGGGGTCATCGCCGGCGGCGGCCAGTTCCCGTTGCTCTTTGCCCAGGCGGCGGGGCGGGAGGGCCGGCGGGTGGTGGCGGTGGGCCATCGCGGCGAGACCGATCCCGCCCTGGAGGGCCTGACCACGGCCTTCCGCTGGGTGAAGCTGGGCCAGCTCGGCAAGATCATCAAGTTCTTCCACGAGCACCGGGTGCGGGAGGCCGCCTTTTTAGGCACCATCACCAAGACCCGGATCTTCACCGAGGTCTGGCCCGACCTCAAGGGCTTGAGCCTGTGGAACAAGATCGATGTTCGCCACGACGACTCGATCCTGCGGGCCATCGCCTCGACCTTGGAGGAGGAGGGGATCCGGGTGGTCGAGTCCACCCTCTACCTCCGGGAGCTGCTCTTCCCCGCCGGGGTGCTGAGCAAGAGACGGTTAAGCCCCGAGCAGGAGAGCGACATTCGCTTCGGCTGGCGGATCGCCAGGGAGATCGGCCGGCTCGACATCGGCCAGTGCGTGGTGGTGCGCGACGGCACGGTGCTGGCGGTGGAGGCCATCGAGGGCACCGACGCCGCCATCCGGCGGGGCGGGTCCCTGGCCCGCCAAGGGGCGGTGGTGGTCAAGCTCCGGAAGCCGGGCCAGGACTTCCGCTTCGACCTGCCGGCCATTGGCCCCGGCACCATCGCCAGTATGCGGGAGGCGCGGGCGGCGGTGCTGGCGGTGGAGGCCGGCCAGTCCTTGTTCTTCGACCGGCAGGAGGCGTTGAGTCAGGCCAACCGGGCGGGCCTGGTGGTGGTGGGGGTCACGGCCACGGAAGACGGCGGGCCGACGCTAGGGCCATGAGGGCCAGGGCCATGATCCTGGCCGCCGGCCTGGGCACCCGGCTTTTGCCTTACACCCGACTGCGGCCCAAGCCCCTGTTCCCGGTGCTGGGGGAACCGTTGCTCAAACGGATCATCGGCCAGTTACGGGCCGCGGGCCTGGGGCCGATAGTGGTCAACGCCCATCACCTGGCCGGGCAGATCGCCGACTGCCTGGCGGACGAGCCAGACCTCATCCTCCAGCGCGAGGATACCGAGCTGGGCACCGGCGGCGGCCTGCGATTGGCCCTGCCTCACTTCCAGGGCCGTCCGGTTCTGGTCACCAACGGCGACATCTTCCACGATATCGACTACCGCCAGGTGCTGGCCGGGCATCAGGCGAGCGGTTGCCCGCTGACCATGGTCATGCACGACCTGCCCCGCTTCAACTCCGTGCCGGTGGCGGGTGGCCGGGTGCTGGGTCTGCCGGCTGGGGGCCGGCCCGCCGAGGTCCCGCCTGGGGCAAGGCGTCTGGCCTTCACCGGTATCCACGTGGTTGAGCCCGCCTTGCTGGCCGACATCCCCTCCGGGTCGTTTCACTCCATCCTTGACCGCTACCAGGGGCATCTGGACGAGGGTGGCCAGATCCACGCCCTGACCGTGCGCGGCCACTTTTGGCGGGACATCGGCACCCCGCGAGACTACCTCGAACTGCACCGCCATCTGTTGCTTGCCGATGGTGCGGCTCCCAGTTTCCGGCTGGCCCCTGGGGTGCGTCTGGGCCGGGAGGTGACGCTTGACGACTGGGGCTATGTCGGGGCCGGGGCCGTGATCGGCGACCGGGCGCGGCTGGCGCGGGTGGTGGTCTGGGAGGGGGCGGAGATCCCCGCCGGTCAGGCGCTTGCCGACTGCCTGGTGACTGGATAGGATCGAGGGCGCCGGCCAGTGGATCACGTTCGCTACGCCGCCCTGGTGGCCGACTTGCTCCGCCGCTCGGGCCTGGGGAAGATGGAGGGCGCCCTGGCCGCCCTGGCCGGCGACGGCTCGGACCGGCCCTTCTTCCGGTTCGTCGCCGCCGGGCGGGCGCTGGTGGCGGCCTTTCCCTCGCCCACCCTGCCCAAGGCCCGGGAGGAGGCGGAGGCCGCCTGGCGGATTGGCCGCCATCTGGCGCGGGCCGGGGTGCCGGTGCCAGAGCCGCTGGCCCAGGACCCGGCAAGCGGGCTCATCCTCTTTGCGGATTTGGGCGATTGCCTCCTGCTTCACGTCCTGGCCAGGGAGGGGAAATCGGAGCGGGCCTTTGCCCTCTACCAAGAGGCGGTGGAGATCCTGGCCCGCTTGCAGATCCTGGCGGTTGACGGCTTCTCGGACGATTGGTGCTGGGACACCCGCCGCTACGACCGCCAGTTGATGATCGAGAGGGAATCAAACTACTTTGCCCGTGAATTCTGCCAGGGTTACCTGGGGATGGCGACCCTGCCCGCCGGGCTGGCCGCCGACTTCGCGTCCCTGGCCGAGCGGGTGGGGGCCTGCCCGGCGGGCTACCTCCTGCACCGGGACTACCAGTCCCGCAACCTGATGGTGACCTCGGACGGACTCAAGGTGATCGACTTCCAGGGGGCGCGCCTCGGCCCCCTGGCCTACGACCTGGCCTCCCTGGTCAACGACCCCTACGCCGGCTTATCTTACGAGTGGCGCCGTCAGCTCGTCGAACACTACCTGCGGCAGGCCGCGGGTTATATTCCCCTTGACCAAACCCGGTTTATGGAGGACTATCCCCAGGTGGCCCTGCAAAGAAACTTGCAGGTGCTGGGGGCCTACGCCTTTCTGACCCGCCGGCGGGGCAAGGAGTTTTTCCGGCCCTACCTCGCCCCGGCCCTGGCCAATCTGCGGGGGATTTTGGAGGGGATGGCCGCCGGCGAATACCCCGTCCTGCGCCGGCTGGTGGCGGGTATCGATGCCGGGGCCCTGGATACGGCGCCAGGGGAAGCGAGACGGTGAGCGAGAGACAGACCCCCTTGCAGGTTTACGCCCGGCTGCCCAAGAGCAACTGCCGGCGCTGTTATTTCCCCTCCTGCCTCGCCTTTGCCGCTGCGGTTTGCCGGGGGGAGCGACGGATTCACGACTGCCCGCTGATGACGGCCTACCAACCCGCCGTCCGCCGGGAGGAGGCTGGGCCGCCGGAGGCCGGAGAGCAGCGGCAGGCGCTGGTGGCCGAGTTGCAGCGGGAGGTCGCGGGGCTTGACCTGGCCGCCGTCGCCCCCAGGATCGGCGGGGAATTTGTGGGTGGCAGGCTGCTGGTGCGTTGCCTGGGCAAGGGTTTTTGGGTGGAGGCCCAGGGTCAGGTGAGCTCGGAGTGTCACACCCATTGCGGGTTGGTCATCCCCCTGCTCAGGTACGTAATCCAGGCCGGCGGCCCGGGTCAGAGCGGAGCGGCTGGCACCCCGGTATGGGTGAATTTCCGCGAGCTGAAAAATGGGGCCGCGCATGGCCCCCTCTTCGCCCGGCGGGCCGAGCTCAACCTGCGCCACCTGGCCGACCGTCACCCCGGCCTCTTCGAGGATCTAATCGCCGTCTTCAGCGGCCGGGAGGAGGAGAGCGCCTTTGACGCCGACGTGTCGCTGGTCCTCTATCCCCTGCCCAGGGTGCCGGTGCTGATCCGCTACTGGCGGCCGGAGGGCGACTTGGAAAGCGAGCTGGCCATCCTCTTCGACCAGGGGGCGGAGAACTTCCTGCCGGTCGAATCCCTCTACGCCCTGGGGGTGGGCATGGTGATGATGTTTGAGAAGATCGCCCTGGTGCACGGTTGATGATCTCGCAAAAAGGTAGCCGATGGCTAAGCAAAAGGGCCGACATACAAGGCGCGGGGTGTGTTTGGCGAGTGAGGCCATACAGATGGTATGCCGAACGAGCCAAACCGTCCCGCAACGCAGTAGATCGGACTTTTTGCGACGCCATCACGGTTGACCTACCCTAAACCAGATGCCCTTGCCCCATGAACCTTACCCCTTGAACCTTCCTCACCGACCATGCAAAACAACCACGGATACTACGGCGACTGGGGCGGGGCCTTCATCCCCGAGGTGCTGCACGAGACCTTCCGGGAGTTCAACCAGGCCTTTGCCGCCGTCCGGCGCGACCCCGCCTTCTGGCAGGAGTACGTCGAGCTGATGTCCACCTACTCCTGCCGACCCACCCCGCTCACCCACGCCGGCAACATGTCGAAAAGACTGGGCGGGGCGCAGATCTTCATCAAACGCGAGGATCTGAACCACACCGGGGCGCACAAGGCCAACAACGTTATGGGCCAGGGTTTGTTAGTGCGGCGGATGGGGAAAAAGCGGGTGATCGCCGAGACCGGGGCCGGCCAGCACGGGGTGGCCTGCGCCACCATGGCCGCCAAGTTCGGCTTTGCCTGCACCATCTACATGGGCGAGGAGGACGTCAACCGCCAGCGGCCCAACGTCTTCTGGATGGAGAAGCTGGGCGCCGAGGTGATCCCGGTCAGCTCCGGGTCAAAGACCTTGAAGGACGCCATCAACGCCGCCTTCCGCGACTGGGTGACCAATATGGACACCACCCACTACGTGATGGGCACGGTCTGCGGGCCGCACCCCTTCCCGGAGCTGGTAGCCTGGTTCCAGTCGATCATCGGCATCGAGGCTAGGGCCCAAATCGTCAAACAATTCGGGAAACTGCCGGCCCGGGTCTATGCCTGCGTCGGCGGCGGCTCCAACGCCATGGGCATCTTCCAAGGCTTCCTCGACCAGCCGGAGG
>JAJYJA010000067.1 GCA_021789795.1 Deltaproteobacteria bacterium
GCAATAATCCTAATAAGTTCGCCGCCGGAGTTTAAGCGCCGCGCCCGGAAAGGGGGCGGCGCTTTTTTTTGGCCTATACCTCGCCCCCCATCAGCCCTTAAGCACCGGCCAGCAGGGGTCGTAACGGGCCGGGTCGAGCAGCACCTGCCGGGCCAACTTCTTGGCCGGATTCAAGACCACCGGGCCGAGCAGGTTGGCGGTCATCGCCTCGGGCCGCCCCTGGGGGATGTTCAGCATGATCAGCACCTCCAGCTCCTCGTCCTCGGCCTGCAACTCGCGCCTTAATTGCCTAGGGATTTCCGGCCGATATTCAGGCACGATTAAGGCCGGCTGAATCACCACGAAGGCCAGTTCGGGATAATCCGTGGCCTGTAGCCACCAGAAAACGGATTTAGGCCCGTGGGGGATGAGGACGAAACGCCAAGCGTCGGCGAAACCCAGGAAGGGCGAGGTCAAGGTGATGACCTTGTCCGTCTCGATCTCAAGTTTGCCAAACCTGCTGCTCTGAATGGTGGTCAGGGTCATGTCGTAATTGTTGTTGCCGCCAAGGCGCAAGCCCGGCAGGATATTTTTAGTCTTACCGACTGGTTACCGCCGAGCTTCCCTTGTCCCCCGTCTCTGCCGCCATCAGCCGGGCAGCCCGGTCCAAGTCCGTGGACTCCTGAGCCGCCGCCTGGCGGTTGACCTCGGCGATCTTGGCCAAGACCTCCTCCCGATGCACGGCCACCTGGGCGGGGGCCTCGACCCCCAGCTTCACCTGCCCGCCCTTCACCTCGAGCACCCGCACCATGATGCGCTCGTCAATGGCGATGGCCTCGCCAACCTTGCGGGTCAGAATCAGCATTCCCTCCTCCCTAGCCCAGAGTCAGTACGTTTCCAACTGTTCGGAAACGATGATATTTTTGCCACACTATAGCGCCGCTACTTCAAATAATCAACCAGACTGAGCTGCATGGTCTTGGAGGCGGAGGCCAGGGCGGCCTGATAGGCGGTCTGCTTGGCCTGGAGGTCCATGACCGCCTGCACCATATCGGTGTCCTGGGCCTGGGAGAGGTTATCTTTGGTGGAGATGCTCAGCTCGCTGTAGATCTGGTTCTGGATGTCGATCCGGTTGGCCCGGGCCCCGGAATCGGAGATCTGCTGGCTCAGCTTGTCCATCACCCCGTCCAGATCGGTGAGGGATTGCGACAGGGACTGGCTCTGCATGAAGTCGGTGCTGATCCCGGTGGCGGACAGGAAGTTGCTGCTGTCGTTCGACAGGGCCACGGTGTAGCGGCTGGGGTCCTTGACGGCGACGGTCAGCTTGCCGTCGCTGCCCCAGCTCGCCTGGAGATTGGGGATGCCGTCAAGCCGCTGGGTGACGGTATTTAAGGTGTCCACCGTCGGATCCACGGCGATGTTCATGGTCTGATCCTTGGGCGGGGAGTAACTGTGGTCGGTGACCGTGACCGTGAACGAACCCTTGGAGAACAGGTCTTCGGTGGGCAGTTGACTGGCGGGCTCCAGACCGGTGGTCTTGCTGTTTAAGGTGGCGGTGGTGTCGGTGGCGGCGTGGATGCCGGTCACGGTGGTAAAATTCTGGGCCAGCAGATCGTTTTCCAGGGACTTCAAGGCGGTGAAGACGCCGGTGTCCGCCACCGCGCTCTGGCCGTTGCTGCCCACCGTCATGGTGGTGGTCTCGCCAATCTTGATCGCCAGGTCGTTGACCCGGTCGCCGGCGTAGCGCACCGTGCCGGTTTGATCGTGGATGCTGAAGACATCGATCTTGCCGTCCCCGGCCACGTCGCCGCCCTCGCCGGTGACCGCCGTGCCGCCGGCCAGCCCCAGGGCCGCCAGGCCCGGCTCGTCCGGGTTGACCGTGGGGTCAACGGTTTGCAGGATGAACTTGCGGTCCGAGCGCAGTTGCAGGGAGCCCGAAACCACCTGATCGCGCACCCCGCCGGTGAGCTGGGTAATTTGCTCGCCGGCCGCCGAGGTCTGGATGTGCAGGTTCCTGCCGTCCTGGGCGGTGAGCCTTATCGAGCCGTCGTCGCCACGGGTGGCCTTGACCCCGGTCTGGGCGGCCTTGGCGTTGATGGCGGCCAGCAGGGTGTTGTCGCTGTCCTGGCTTAAGATAGCGGTGGGGGCGGCAAAGATCGCCACCCCGTTGATGGTGAGATCGGTGCTGTTCATGGTGCCGGCGCTGACCGGCCCGCTGGCGCTGGCGCTGGCGGGTGTCACTTGGGCGCTGACCCCGGTCTGGGCCTGGACGGAGTTGATGGCGCTGGCCTTGGCCGCCGCCGAGGCGTTGGCGTAGCGATCGGAGAGGCCGTCGCTGGCCGGGGTGGGCACCGTGATGCCGTTGATGGTCAGCTCGCCGGCGGACAGGGGATAGCCATAGACCAGCTTGCCGTCGCCCGCCAGGTCGTAGTTGCCCTTGCCCCCGCCGCCCAGGCCCACCTGATTCAAGACCGAGTCGTTGGCGACGTTGCTGGTCAGACTGATCGCCGCCCCGGAGGTGAGCGAGATGCGGCCGCTGTTGTGGCTGGCGTCCGCGGCCTGGCTGACGTTGGCCAGCCCGGTGACCCCGGTGGGGTCGTTAAGCCCGGCCACGGTGATCGTCGATTCGTCCCCGGCCAGGGTGTTGCTGAGCACCACGCTGTTGGCCGGCCCGCCGTTGGTGCCGTCGCCCACCACCGCCGTGACCCCGCTCTGGGCGCTGACCTGGTTGATCTGGGTCACCGCCTCCTGGGCCGCCGCCGCCGGGCCGCCGGCGGTGGCGGTGTAGGCGACCGCCACCCCGTTGATGGTGAGGCTGATCGCCTCGCCGCCTGTTGCCCCGTTCGAGGCCCCCCCGCTGGTCAGGGTGGTGAGGCTGGCGGTGACCGGCGGGGTAAGGCCCGTGGCGTTGACCGCCGTTTTCAGGTTGGCGGCCCCGGACATGTTAAGCCCGTTACTCAGGCCGCTGGTCAAGGTCACCGCCCCCAGCGCCGCCCCGTTCACCGTCAGGGCCCCGGCGGCGAGATCGGCGACCGAGCCGAGGGGGCCGCTGGTCAGGGCGCTGGGCTGGGGGGCGAGGGAGGCGCCGTTGACCCAGTAGCCGTCGCCCTTGTCGGCAATGAAGGGAGTAGGCTCGGCGGCGGTGTAGCCGGTGCTGCGGAAACCGCCGAAGATATACTCGCCGTTCACCTGGGAATTACCTAGGGAGACGGCACTCTGAAACAGGTTGTCCACCTCCTGGGCGATCGACTGCCGGTTGGCGGCGCTGTAGGAGGGGTCGGTGGCCTGGATGGCCAGGGTCTTGGCCCGCATCACCAGGTCCTTCATCTGGGTCAGGGCCGATTCGGCGGAACCGATCACCGTGTTGCCGTTCTGGATGTTTTTGGTGTACTGGTCGATCTCGGCAATCGAGCTGCGGAAACGCAGGGCGCTCACCAGGTTGACCGGATTGTCGGAGATGGTGCTCATCTGCAAGCCAGACGACATCTGGGCGTTGACCTTGTCCATGTCGCTGGTGATCCTGTTCAAGTTGGTCTGGATGGTGGAGTAGATGGTGTTTAGGGTAGTGCGCATGGCGCTCACCTGATGGTGGCCAGCAGGGTCTGCATCATCTCGTCCGAGGTCGAGATCAGCTTCGCCGCCGCCGAGTAGGCGTGCTGGAATTTAATCAAATTGGCCATCTCCTCGTCCAGGGAAACCCCGGAGGTGGAGTCCCGGATCTGGTTCAACTGGTCGTTCACCTGGGTGTTGTAGGTAAGCTCGGAGGCGACGTTCTGCCCCTTTAGGCCCACCTCGCCGATCAGGGAGTTGTAGAAGCCGTCCAGGGTGTCGGTCTGGTTGCCGCGCCCGGTGTAGGTGACGCTGGCGTCCCCCTGGATGTTGGTGATCTTTAAGGCGTTGCTGTTGTCGCCGGCAAAGATCTCGCCGTACTGGTTGACCTGGCCGGCGGCCACGTCGTTTAGGTTGTTGGCCACCGTGCCGTTGACCCCGATGGTGGCGGCGCTGGAGCCGGTGAAGAAGGTGTTTAAGCCCACCGAGGCCAGGAAATTCGAGGTGTCGTTGCCAAAGGCGAAGTTGTGGCTGCCGTCCGGGGTAAGCACCAGGCTGTTGCCCACCACCGAGGCCTTGACCCAGGGGGTGCTGGTGTGGGCGGCCTGGTTGATGCTGGCGTTGATGGTCTGGGCCACGTCGTCCAAGGTATAGGCCCGGGTCAGGGAGATGGATACCGGCTGGGCCAGGGCCAGGGTGCCGTCGCTGTTGTAGAGCCAGAGGTTGAAACTGCCGCCGTCGGTCTTTAAGGAATCGGCGTAGTTGAGGCCCATCAGCGAATGGGTCACCGAGTTGTCGTCGGCGGTGTAGGTGAGCTTGCCGTCGCCGGGGCTGGGATCGGCGGCCGCCACCCCCTTCTTGGTGAAGTTAGAGAAGCCCAGGACGTCCGGGCCGGAGGTGACCGTGTAGTTGCTCACCGCCAGGTTGGCGGTCTGGCTGCTGAACACCACCGAGTTCAACGGGCCGCCGTTGGTGCCGTCCCCGACCGTGGCCGTGACCCCGGTGGTCGCCGTCAGCTTGTTGATGGCGTTGACCGCCAGTTGGGCGCCTTGGGCCGCCGAGCTGCCCGCCGGCACCGAGACCGTTATGTTCTGGTTGTTGAGGGTAAAGGTGGTGGTTGAGGGCGAGCCCGAGGTGTTGGCGACGGCGGCCTGATTGCTGTAGGTAAGCATCCCGGCCCAGCCCAACTGGGCCAGGTTGGTGTCGTCGGAGCCGCCGTCGATGGAGATCGCCCCCTGGGCGAACAGGGACAGCTCGCCGGTGTTGTGGGTGGCGTCGGCCACGTAGGTGCCGGCGGTCAGCCCGGCCTTGGCGATGGAGTTCGAGGGGTTGCCCAGGCTGTCGACGCTGTTTAGGGCGCCGATGGTGATCGACGACTCGTCGCCCTGGTTGGTGTTCTTGAGCACGATGGCGTCCTGGGCCCCGCCGTTGCCGCCGTTGCCCACCGTGGCGCTGATGGTGACCTGGGGCTGGCTGGCAAGGTTGTGGGCGCCGATGGCGCTGTTGATCGCCCCCGCCAGGTGCTGGGCCAGGACCGTGGAGTTGGTGTCGTTGCTGGCCGAGGCGGTATCGACGGTGTAGGAGACCGCCACCCCGTTGACCGTGAAGCTTAAGATGGAGCCGTTCTCGGCGGCGGTCATGGGGGTGGTGGCGGCGCCCGCCACCTGGGTGGTCAGCTTGGCCAGCACCCCGGCGGAGGCGGCGTTGATGGCGCTGGCGGCGCTGGCCGCCTTGCCCATCGCCTGGCCGTAGGTGACCACCGAGCCGTCGATACGGCCCACGCTGCGGCCGTTGAGGGTGAAGGTCCCCGCCGCCAGGGTGTCGGCGGCGGTGCGGGTATCGACGGTGGTGTTGAGCAGGGTGGCGTTGCCGGCCTGCTCGGAGCTGGTCAGGACATCCGAAAAGCTGGTCGTCCCCACCCCCTGGCTGTGCTGCTGGTTGACCGTGCGGATGATGGAGTTGGCCAGGGCGTTTAAGCGGCCCACGTAGTTGTCTGGGTTCCCCTCCGCCAGTTGGCTGTTGGTCTCCAAGAGCCCACCGATGCTGCCACCCGTGTAGGTGCTGCTGTTTAGGGTGGTGCTGGTGCTGACCCCGGTGCCGGGGTTGGGGTTCACCCACTGCAACCCGTTGTTTGACCAATCGAGCTGCCAGGACTGGTTGCCGTTCACCAGGGAGTGGCCGTCGGCCATGATGACCGTATCGGCGCCGTTGGCCATCTCGAAGTACTGGACATCCACGTAGCCGGCCAGGCTTTTCAACAGGCCGTCGCGGGTGTCACGCAGGTCGTTTTGCTGCTGCTTGGGGGTCTCGGAGGAGGTGATCTTGGCGTTTAGGTCGGCGATCTGCTGGGTGATGGAGTTGACGCTCTGCACCGACGACTTCAGGGACAGGCTGGTATCCGATCGCGCCTGCGCCAGTTGGGCGCTCATGCTCTGCAACTGCTCGCTTAGGATCTGCCCCTGCTGCACCACCGTCTGCCGGTTGGCGCTGAGCTCGGGGTTGTTGCTGAGCGACTGCCACGAGGCCCAGAAGTTGCTGAGCAGCTCGTTCACCGCCTTGCCCGGCACCTCGTTGAAGGTGGTGGAGATCACCTGCATGGACTGCTGCTGGCTGGTCAGGTTGCTCAAGGTGGCGTTTTGATCCATCAGACGCTGCAACATGAACTTGTCGTACTGCCTGACGACGCTGTCCGCCTGGACCCCGTTGCCGAGATAACCGGCGCCGGTGGGGGTGGCGGGAGGGGCGCTGAGGTCGAGCACCTGCCGGGAGTAGCCGGGGGTGTTGACATTGGCGATGTTGTGCCCGGTGACGGTGATCGCCGCCTGCTGGGTGAGCAGGGCCTCTTTGGCGATATTTAAGGTCGCGGCAATGGTCATCTCACACCGCCCGGCTGATGACGCTCGGCAGGGTAAGGTTACGGCCCGGCGTCCTGCCGGGGGCCCGGTACACGGATTCCTCCCTGGCCGGCCTGGTGAGCAGGGCGATGGCGTCGTTTAGGTAGCCCAGGGTGTCCTCGGTCAGGCGCTTGTTGATCAGATTCTGATCCTGAATCGCCCTCCGCACCTGGTTAAGCCGCCGCTGGTACTGACCGATGAGCTGTCTCCGCTCGCTGGAGGCCTCCGTCGCCTCCGGCAGAAGCCGGCCCAGGACCTCGTCCACGTAGTTCAGCCGGGCGAGTAGCGACATCTTCTGGCGGCTGATCCGAAACAGCTCCTGGGTGGCCATCGCCCGCAGGGCCGCGTTTTCGTCCTCCAGAAGCAGGAAGAGGTCTTGCGACAGCTTGAGGCTCACGTTCAAGCCCTCGACCACGTCCTGGGCGCCGCTTATTTGCTCGTAGTTGGCCATGGTCATCCCTTCCCTGCCGAGTGCATCTGACTGGTGATCTGGGCGTAGAGTTCGTCGGCCAGGCCCGTGCCCCTGCCGCTCGCCAACGCCTGGACCAAGGCGTCGTCCTGCATGGACTGGTACATGTCCTGGGCGTAACCGCTGTCCAACAGGCCGGTCTTGGGCACGCTTTTCCTCATATCGGCCAACAACTGGCGCAGGACGATGGCCTCGAAGTCATGGCAGGCCTTTTTCAGCTTTCCGTCCGACTTATCGGACGAAAGCCCGGTTTGCTTAAGCGGCGTAATCGGTGTCCCGGTTATCTGCATGGGTTTCCCCCCAACGAGCTGATTAGATTAGATGATGATCTCGCAAAAAGGTAGCCGATGGCTAAGCAAAAGGGCCGATATACAAGGCGCGGGGTGTGTTTGGCGAGTGAGGCCATACAGATGGTATGCCGAACGAGCCAAACCGCCACGCGCCGCAGTAGATCGGTCTTTTTGCGACGCCATCAGATGATCTGCAACTCCGCCTGCATGGCCCCGGCGGCCTTGATGGCCTGAAAGATGGCGATCAGGTCCTGGGGGGCGGCGCCCACCGAGTTCAAGGCCCGCACCAGCTCCGCCAGGGTGACGCCGGGCGACAGCTTGATCAGCTTGTTGGTCTTGCCACCGCTCTGGGCCGCCAGTTCCTCGTTCAACTTGCGGAACCGGTCCGCGGTCAGTTCCTTGCCCAACAGGTCCTTGCCCGGCGGCTGGGTGGGATCGGCGCTGACCTGGATGCTCAAGGTGCCGTGCGAGAGGGCCAGCTCGCCGATGCGGACGTTTTCGCCCATAACGATGGTGCCGGTGCGCTCGTCCACCACCACCTTGGCAATGGAGTCCGGGGTGACGTCGAGGTCCTCAAGCCTGGCCATCAGCGCCACCTCGCGCTGCCGGTATTGGCCGGGAACCGCCACCCTCACCGTGGCCCCGTCCTCGGCCCGGGCGTAGCTGCCGCCCAGGGCGGTGTTGATCGCCTTGGCCAGCCGGTTCACGGTGGTGAAGTCGGGCGAGTTGAGGCTTAAGGTGATCTCGTTTTGGCTGCCGAAGGGCATCGGCACCTCCTTCTCCACCGAGGCCCCCTCCGGGATGCGGGCCACGGTCAGGTGGTTCGCCTGACCGCCGCCCGCCGACGCCCCCGCCCCGGCGGGCCCGGCGGCCTTGATCCCACCGATGCTCACCGGCCCCTGGGCCAAGGCGTAAACCTGGTCGTCCAGGCCCTTTAAGGGGGTAGCCACCAGGGTGCCGCCCTGCAGGGAGGAGGCGTCGCCCAGGGAGGACAGCACCACGTCGATGTTCTGGCCCGGCTTGACAAAGGGGGGCAGGGTGGCGGTGACCATCACCCCGGCCACGTTCTTCACCTTGAGATCGGCCTCGTTCACCGCCATGCCGACGTTTTTCAGCATGTTGGCCAGGGCCTGGGTGGTGAAGGGCGACTTGTTGCCGTCCCCGGTGCCGGCCAGGCCCACCACCAGGCCGTAGCCCACCAGTTGGTTGCCGCGCACCCCCTTGACCGAGGCCAGGTCCTTAATCCGCACCGCCCTGGCCGGGGTCGGCAGGGCCAGGAAAATAACCGCCGCCAGGGTAATGAATTTGCCTATCCGCATGTGCTCTCCTCGGGCCGGTGGGGCCACGGCCCCACCCCCTTGACGACCGGCCAGAGAGGGGCCGGTTGCCTAGACGTTCAGCAAGTGATATGCCAAGGATGGAAAATGAGAAATAATCTTACGATTACGAGAGGTTGACTGCGAGATGGCCCGCCAGGGCCCTGGGCAAAAAATGCCTACCCGGCGTAACTATCCAGCTTAGTGCCGCAGAATTGACATCTACTGGGAACCGTAACTATTCAGCCGCGCCCCAGATGCGCGAAACCAGCCGGCGAGCTATACTTTTTGGTATGTGAGCCGGCTGGTGACAAAGCAGATGGGGTGCGGCTGGATAGTTACTACCCGGCTTCAGAAGGGCCAGAGGACATCCAGGGCGCTGGTCAGCCAGCCCGGACGCTGCTTGTTGGCCAGCGAGCCCACGCCGTTGTACTCGATGCGGGCGTCGGCGATCTCCGAGGAGAGGATGGAGTTGTCCTTGGAGATGTCTTGCGGCCTGATGATGCCGGAGAGGATGATGTGCTGGGTCTCGTTGTTGACCCGCACCTCCTGGTAGCCCTGGATCATCAAATTCCCCTCCGGGGTGACCTCCATCACCTTGGCCGAGAGGGTGGCGGTGACGGTGCTGTTGCGCATGGTCTGGGCCTTGCCGTCGAAGCTGTTGCTCATGCCGGCGTTGATGCTGGTCAGGGAGGGGACGTGCTGGCCGCCGTCGGTGAGCAGCGACTTCTCGTAGCCGAACAGGGAGGAGATGCCGGCGGTGATGCTGGAATCCCGGGTGGTCTTGGTGTTGGCGGTCTTCTGGCCGCTGGAGGTCTCGACGATCTTGACCATCAGGATGTCGCCCACCCGGCAGGCCCGGCTGTCCTGATAGAGGTTCTTGCTCTTGGCGCTGAAGAGCGAGCCCGGCGAGGGCGGCACGGTACGCTCCTCCGCCAGGGGTAGGCCGTTGCGCTCCGGGATGGGCGGCGGGGCCGGGGGGGTCTGCCGGATGCAGCCGGCCAGCGATAGGCCAAGCAACGAATAGACCAGGGCGCGTTTCATGCTCCACCTCTCATGGCTTGGGTTCCCGAACATCATCTGCCCACCAGCACCAGGTCCGGGGCGAGCACCTTGGCGTACACCTCCCGGCGGCTCATCAGGTTCTTGACCCTGACCTGCTCGCCCTTGCCGGCCTGATCGAGCGCCCGTCCCGGCACGCTGACCCGCAGGGAATCGGTGAGCGCCAGGATGGTCACGATGTCGCCCCGCTTGACCAGGGCCGGCTCCTTGAGAAAGCGGCCGTAAATCGCCGCCCCCGGTTGCAGGGAGGTGGTCAGCTCCTTGCCCACCGCCAGGGCGGGATCGGTGACCACGTCTGGCCCCAGGGCGCTTAAGTTGCGGCGGGCCTTGCTCACGTCGCCCGCCGTCAGGACGGTGTTTCTCTCCAGGGGCCGGGTGGCGGCAAGCGCCTGTCCGTAGAGCACCAGGTCGCCGCTTAGCCGCACCTGGCCCTGCTCCTCGCCGTTGACCAGGGCCATCACCACCAGGGTCTGGCGTCCGAACTGCCCGGCCTGGGAGCGGGAGACGACCTTAAACGTCCGCTCCCCCCCCGGCAGCACCAACGGCTCCGGGAAGGTGGCGAAGTTGACGATCTCCACCTCGCCCCCCGGCGGCAGGGAGAGCCCGCTCTTGACCCTCTCCGAGAAGAACTGCTTAAGCTCGGCCCTGGCCACCGGGCCCGCCTCCCCGGAACCGCAGGCCGGACCGGCGGCGGCCAAGACCACCCACAGGGCCAACAGGATGAGGATGACACGTCGTATCATCTTGTCTCCTCAGGTGGGTTTAAGCCCGTTGGCGATCTGCAACAACTGATCGGCGGTGGTGATGGCCTTGGAGTTGACCTCGTAGGCCCGCTGGGTGATGATCAGGTTGACCATCTCCTCGGTGACGTTGACGTTCGAGGTCTCCAGGTAGTTCTGGGCCAGGTCGCCTAGGCCGTTGGTGCCGGGGTTGGCCTCGGTGGGCGGGCCGGAGGCGTCGGTCTCGACGTAGAGGTTGCCGCCCACGCTCTTTAACCCGGCGGGATTGATGAAACTTTGCAGGGTAAGCTGAATGGTGCCCAGGGTCTTCTGGTTGGAGTCCTGGGCCACCAGCATCCCGCTCTTGTCGATGTTGATCGAGGTGGTGCCGGCGGGGATGGCGAACTCGGGTTGCAGCCGGTCGCCGTCGGCGGTGACGATGTAGCCGGTGGCGTCGCGTTTGAAGCTGCCGTCCCTAGTGTAGTAGGTGTTGCCGTCCCGGATGATCTTGAAGAAGCCGTCGCCCTCGATGGCGAGGTCCAGGTCGTTGCCGGTCTCGGTGATCTGGCCCTCGGTGAAGATCTTCTGGATGGCGGTGACCCTGGTGCCCAGGCCCACCTGCACCCCGGTGGGCACCATGGAGCCAGAGACGGTCTCCGCCCCCACCGCCCGCATGGACTGATAGTACAGGTCCTCGAACTGGGTGCGGCTCTTCTTGAAGCCGTCGGTATTGACGTTGGCCAGGTTGTTGGAGATAACATCCAACTGGGTCTGCTGACCGTTCATGCCGGTGCGGGCGGAGTACAAGGCGCGGATCATCTAGGTCTCCTTGATTTTTTTATGCGTCCGGGGCGGGGCCGGGGCCGGTCCCGTCAGCCGGACGGGCGTTATGTCAATTTGCCGACGCGCGAGGTTGACTGCTGGTCCAGCTCGTCGGTGGTCTGGATGGCCTTCTGCTGGCTCTGGTAGGCCCGCTGCACGTCGATCATCTCGGTGAGTTCGGCCACGGTGTTGACGTTGGACCCCTCCAGGAAGCCCTGCTGGACATTGGGGGCCTCCAGCGGCTGCTCCGCCACCGTGGCGTCCTTGGGCCGGAAGAGGCTGTTGCCCTCCTTCTCCAGGCCCTGGGGATCGACGAAGGTGACGATGTCTAAACGGCCAATGGGCTTGCCGTCGGCGGTTATCTGGCCGTCACGGCCCACCTGGACGTGCTGGTTGGGCAGGGTCACCGCCCCGCCGTCCCCCAGCACCAGATTGCCGTCGGCGGTGCTTAACTGACCCTGGCTGTTCAAGGTGAAGTTGCCGTCCCTGGTGTAGCGCACCCCGGAAGGGGTCTGAATCTTGAAGAATCCCGGCCCGTTGATGGCAAAATCCAGGGGGCTGCCCGTCTGTTCGGCCCCCCCCTGTTTCAGGTCGGTGATCACCTGCAGACCCTTGCCCACCCGCTCCCGGTTGTCCGCGGTCTTAAACATCATCTCCCAAAAGGTGACGTCTTCCTTCTTGAAGCCGGCGGTGTTGACGTTGGCCAGGTTGTTGGCGATCTGGTCCAGGCGCCGCTCCTGGGCGAGCATGGTTTCGGTGCCCTCGATCATCCCCAGCCGATCTTGAATGAACATCTTCCCGCCTCCCGTTATTTCGGTTTACCGGCATTTTTGCAACTTACATGCCACGGGCAAGAAGGCCGAAAAGCGGCGAGGGACAGGCTAAGCCTGACGGGGAGACTGGGGCGCCGGGGAGGTAATTTTTTCCTAGGCAGGGAGGATCAACGGATGATCTCGCAAAAAGGTAGCCGATGGCTAAGCAAAAGGGCCGATATACAAGGCGCGGGGTGTGTTTGGCGAGTGAGGCCATACAGATGGTATGCCGAACGAGCCAAACCGCCCCGCAACGCAGTAGATCGGTCTTTTTGCGACG
>JAJYJA010000068.1 GCA_021789795.1 Deltaproteobacteria bacterium
AAGAACTTCCATGGCTCCAAGGCGGGAAACTAACCATGAAATTCAACTAACCTGGCCACGGCAAATGTTAGTGGCTGTGTCGCTTATAGCTTCCGCGAAAATCGGTGATAAAGTCAGTCCGCGGCTCTTGAACAATGGATTAAGGCGACCAAAATCAGGTCGCGTTAATCCTTATTGGATGTGCGTCTTCCGGGGCCTTTCGGCCCCGGCCTAATTGAAGCAAGGTGGTAGCTTTGACTAACAGGTCATTCTTGCCGGAGTCTTCCGGGGCCTTTCGGCCCCGGCCTAATTGAAGCTCGTCCACATCGCACATGGTGGAGTGCCCCCAAAAAGGGTCTTCCGGGGCCTTTCGGCCCCGGCCTAATTGAAGCGTCCACCGGGTTTATCGCCAGTCTGGACGAAAGACTAGTCTTCCGGGGCCTTTCGGCCCCGGCCTATATTGAAGCAAGTATCGTAGGGGCAGCGGTAATTGGAGAGCAGGAGAGAATGCGCGAGATGGCGTGGATACGCCGGAAACGACAAAACCCCGAGGGTATCAACCCACGGGGTTTTGTCGTTAAATGTAGGAACCGCTGAAGTTAAGCGGAGTAAACTTTGGCTCCCCGGGCCGGATTCGAACCAGCGACAGGGTGGTTAACAGCCACCTGCTCTACCGACTGAGCTACCGAGGAACGGATTGAAAAACGGGGCAACTATAGCAAGCCGGGCCGCGCTCGTCAATACTTTTATCCCTAAGCTTGGCGTCTGGTTTCCTCATTGTCTGCCGCTACTTGATCAGGCGTCGGCGCAGGAGGCGGGCGGCCAGCAGGGTGGCGGCCAGGGCCAGGATCGTCACGGCGGCGGCCATGAGCGGCCAGCCCGGTCGCGGCTCGCCGTAGCACAGCATCCGCGACACCTCCACCACCGGGGTCAGGGGGGTGAACTGGAGGATCTCCCTGGTGGGGTAGGGCAGCTGGTCCAGGGCGAAGAAGATGCCGGAGAAGAGAAAGAGGGGGGTGATTATTAACGATACGAAATAGTTAAAGAAATCGTAGTTGGTGGCCAGGGCGGTCATCATCAGGCCCAGGGCGGCGAACAGGATGCCGGCCACGAACAGGAAGGGGGGCAGCAGGGCCACCCAGGGGGAGGGCCAGAGCCCGAAGAGCGGCATTACCCCGATCATCACCAGGCCGGAGATCAGTCCTTTGATCGCCCCCCAGGTCACCTCGCCCAGGGCCAGTTCCTCCAGGGTGATCGGGGTCATCAGGATGCCCTCGAAGGTGCTTTGGGTGGAGAGCCGGGTGTAGGAGCCGTAGGTGGCCTCGAAGGCGGCGCTGTACATCACCGCCGAGGCGGCTAGCCCCGGGGCGATGAATTGCAGGTAGGTGTGGCCGGCGACGGTCTCGTGCTGGCTCATTCCGAAGCCGAAGGCCACCAGGAAGAGCAGGGGCTGGCCCAGGTTGCCCACCAGGCTCGGCACCTTGTACTTCCACCACACCCGGCCGTTGCGCTGTACCACCCGCCAGACACTGCGCGGGTCGATTGCCAGGCCCTCAGGATTCATGCAGGGTCCTCCCGGTGAGCTTGATGAACAGGTCTTCCAGGTTGGCGGGGCGTCTGAGCCACTGGCTGCACGGGCGAATCGCCCGCTCCAGTTCGGCGCAGTCCTTGCTGGTGTAGATGAACAGCCCTTCCGGGGCGCGCTCGGAACGGGCGTGGCACTCCGCCGCCACCGCCTCCAGTATCAGGGCCTCCTCGTCGGCGCACACCACCTCGAAGACATCGATGCCCACCAGGTCGTTGATCATCCGCTGCGGCTCGCCCTGGGCCACCACCCGGCCTTGATCCATGATCAGGATCCGGTCGCTTAAGCGGGCCACCTCGTCCATGTAGTGGCTGGTCAGCATCATGGTTACCCCCTGCTCCTTCAGGTTTTTCAGGCGTTGCCAGATCAGGTGCCGGGCCTGGGGGTCGAGGCCCACGGTGGGCTCGTCCATGATCAGGAGTTGGGGCCGGTGCATGAGCGCCCGGGCCAGGAGCAGCCGTCGCCGCTGGCCGCCTGAGAGCTGCCGGATCACCTCGTGCTGGCGGTTGTCCAGGGCGAAGAACTTGAGCAGCTCGTTGGCCCTGGCCGTTGCCTCCGGCTGGGGCAGGTGGTAGTAGGAGGCGTAGGTCAGGAGGTTCTCCCGCACCGTGAGGTCGGTGTCGAGGTTGTCGTGCTGGGGCACCACCCCCACCCGCCTTTTGATCCACTTCAGCCGCTCGGGCACCGGCTCGCCGAAGACCAGCAGCTCGCCAGCGCTTTTCTCCACCAGGCCCAGGATCATCTGGATGGTGGTGGTCTTGCCCGCCCCGTTCGGCCCCAGAAATCCGAAGCACTCCCCGTGATAGACGTCGAAGTCGATGCCCGCCACCGCCTGGCGGGGACCGAAGGACTTGGCCAGGCGGTGGGCCTGAACCACGGGGGTCAAGGGTTGGGTGGCTGGATTCACGGGCGGTCTTGCGCGGTTGGGGAAAACTGGTAACAGCGGTTGAAGTTAGCGGAATGTACCCTGGATTAACCGGCGGCGCCAGCCGAAAAGTTTTCCCTGGGAGGCCCCGTGAATCTCGTGGTCTTTGCCGTTATTTTCCGGTACAATTTACCCTGATGGGCGAGCGGACGGAAATGTCCCCGCCCGCTCGCCGGCTGGTTTCGCGCATCTTGGGTCGCGGCTGAATAGTTACGGTCCCCGGCCGGTGCCAATTCTGCGGCACTAAGCTGGATAATTACAATCGACACGCAAAGGAAGAAGACCATGCCCATTGTCCCGATTCGTGCCGCCAGCGAGGCCGGACTGGCCCTGGTGGCCAGGCTCCGCGACCGGTTTCAGTCGGCGGGCGGCGACTGCTGCCAGCAGGTGGCGGAGATTATCAGTCAGATCAAGAGCCGCGGCGATCAGGCCTTGCTGGGCTACATCAACCAGTTCGACGCGCCTGATCTCCGCCTCGACCGGCTCAAGGTCAGCGAGGCGGAGTTTAAGGCGGCGGCGGCCGAGGTCAGCCCGGAGTTCCTGGCCACCCTGGACAAGGCCAGCCGCCGCATTCGCCTCTTTCACGAGCGGGAGCGCGAGGAGTCCTGGATGCTGACCAGGGCCGACGGGGCCATCACCGGGAGGCTCGCCCTGCCGGTCGATTCCGCCGGGCTTTACGTGCCGGGCGGCCAGGGCGGCCAGACCCCCCTGGTCTCCTCGGTGTTGATGAACGCCATCCCCGCCGCCATCGCCGGGGTGGGCAGGATGGTGATGTGCACCCCGCCCGACGGCGAGGGGCGGGTCAATCCGGCGCTCCTGGTGGCGGCCCGGCAGGTGGGGGTTCACGAGGTGTACAAGGCGGGCAGCGCCTGGGCCATCGCCGCCCTGGCCTACGGCACCGAGAGCATTCGCCCGGTGGACGTGGTGGTCGGGCCGGGCAACCGCTTCGTCACCGAGGCCAAGCGCCAGGTGGCGGGCCGGGTGCGCATCGACATGGTCGCCGGGCCGAGTGAGGTGCTGATTGTCGCCGACGGCCAGGCCGATTCCACCTTCATCGCCGCCGACATGCTGGCTCAGGCCGAGCACGACCCCCTGGCACTGGCCATGCTGGTCACTACCTCCGAGGCGGTGGCCCAGGCGGTGGTGGCGGAGCTGGGCCGGCTGCTGCCCCGGTTGTCGCGGGCCGAGATCGCCCGCCGCTCGCTCAGCGACCGGGGGGTGATACTGATCGCCGAGCACCTGGATCAGGCCCTGGCCCTGGCCAACGACCTGGCCGCCGAGCACCTGGAACTGATGCTCGCCGAGCCCTACCAGGCCATGACCCGCATCCGGCACGCCGGGGCCATCTTCCTGGGCGGCTATTCGCCCGAGAGCACCGGCGATTACCTGGCCGGGCCCAATCACGTCCTGCCCACCATGGGCACCGCCCGCTTCTCCTCGGCCCTGGGGGTGGAGACCTTCATCAAGAAGAGCAGCCTGATCGCCTACTCTCGGGAGGCCCTGCTGGCCGACGCCGACGACATCCAGGCCCTGGCCAACCTGGAGGGGTTGTCGGCCCATGCCCTGTCGGTGGCGGTGCGGGTGCGCAAGCAGGATGTTTGACGAGGAGGAATTTAGCGGCCATCTGGAACGCGGCCTGGCCGGGATGGGTTTGCCACCCTTACCCGCCCCTGGCCGGGGGCGGCTGTGGCGCTACTTTGTCGAACTCGACCGCTGGGGCCGCAAGATGGACCTGGTGGCCCCGGCCCCGGACCTGGTGCGGCTGGAGTCGCATTTCCTCGACTCCTTGAGCCTCCTGGCGGCGCTCGGGGACGGCCCCTTGCTGGACGTGGGCAGCGGGGCGGGTTTCCCCGGCCTGGTGGTGAAGACCGCCCGGCCAGGGCTTGCCGTCACCCTGGTCGAGCCCCGCCGCAAGCGGGTGGATTTTTTAAAGCACCTGATCCGCCTCCTGGGTCTGGCCGGGGTCGAGGTGGTGGAGGGCCGGGTCGAGGCGGAGGGAGGCCGGTTCGCCGCCGTCCACGGCCAGTTCCCGGCCATCACCAGCCGGGCGTTGACGGAGGTCGATCCCTTTCTCGCCCTGGTGGAGAGGCTCTCGCCCCCCCAGGGCCAGGTGCTGTGCATGAAGGGCCCCAAGGCGGAGGCGGAGCTGGCCAGCTGGCGCCGGTCGTCGCCGGCCAGCCCCTTTGTCCTTGAGCGGCGGCTGGATTTTCGGCTGCCCTTCTCCGGCGCGGACCGCCGCCTGCTGGTCTTCCGCCGTCAGGAGGCCCAGGCGTGAGCGCCATGACCCCCATGCGCCCGGAGGAGATCGCGGCCATCGCCAGCCAGGTGCGGGCCACCTCCGAGTTCAACGCCACCTCGGCCCGCGACCTGGCCCTGCACTTTCAAACCCTCTTGAGCGCCCGGGAGAGCCGGTTGTTCATGGAGGCGCCGGGGCTGTACTTCCGGGATGTCCCCCTGCTGGTGATCTCGAAATCGGGCATCAACCGCGGCCACACCTCCATCTACCAGTCGGTGCTGCCCCTGTTGCCGGAAGACCGGCGCGACTGCTACGCCTTCGTCCTCTATCCGGGCAGCTTCATCCGCACCTGCGTGGACCGGGTGCTGCGCCACACCGCCAAGGTCATCGCCAAGGACATGCGCCTGTCGATGGAAAACGTCTTCAACCGCAAGTACCACCAGGATTCGTTGGTCGATTCCGAGGTGGAGCGCGAAATAATCGAGTTTATCAGCCGGGGAATATGAGCTAAAGGGGAGGGTTGCGATGCGTTGGTACGACCACTACGAGACCCTGGGCCGTCACCTCGACAGCCTGAAGGCCATGGATCAGGGCCGCCGCTCCCATCTGGTGCGGGGGATCCAGGGGATTTTGGCCCACAGCGCCCCTGGACTCCTGGATGCGGCGGTGATGGATTTCCCCCTGGATGTGGCCCGGCAGCGCTGGTACGACGCCGACCCCGACCTGTGGCTGACCATCAACGGCTTGCAACGGGCCGACCCCGACCTCTTGGAAACCGTGGCCCTCTATCTGGAGGAGCAGGCGGCGGAGATGGAGGAGGCGTAAAATCGCGCCGGATTCCCTGCCCGTGGGCGCCTTTGGCCGGGACTGGCTTCTTTCGGCCTGGGGCTTGGGAATCAGTCCATGTTCAGCCGGAAGCGGTGCCCCTGGTCGTTCATGACCACCCCGTTGGGGGTGATGGTCTCCAGCTTGAGGTGGTCGTCAAAGTCCTGCCCCTCCCGCAGTACCTTGCCGCTGATGCTGACTAGACGCGACTCGGGATGGATGGAGTACGAGAGGAATGACAGGTGCAGCTCGGGCAACGACTGCCGGAAGTCGGCGGGCAACTGTTTGAGGAGCGGGATCTTGGCCAGTTCCGGGTCTTCACGGTCTTGGTCCCTGACCTTGGATTTGGCGTGGGGGCGCGGCTGGGAAAAGGCCACCGGCGGCGGTTCCTCTTCGCTCCGCTCTTCTGCCGCCGCCTCCGGCGCGGTCGAGGTGGCAAGCGGTTCCTCTGCCGGCGGTTGGGCCGCCGCCGGGGCCGTAACCGGAGGCCCGCCGGTTACCATCGGCACCACCTTGGCGGCCTCGGCGGGGTTGGCGGGTGGCGGGGGCCCGGCCTTGGTCTCCGGGGCCGGCGGTGGCAGGTGGCCGTTGGCCCCGGTCTGGACGGGCGGAGACGGCGGGGCCGGGGCCTTGGCGCCCATGCGAGCCTGGGGCAAGGCGGGCGGGGCCGGGGCGCTAGCGAGGGTCGGGGGCTTGGCGGCTGCGGCTGGCGTCTTGCCTGGGGCCGGGGGTTTGGGGCCGGGGATGCTGCCGGGCGTGGCCGTTGGGCCGGGGGGGGCGGCAGGTCCGCCCGCCGTCATCCTGGGGGCCGCGGGCGGCGGATGTTTGGCCGGCTGGGCGGCCACCGGCGGCGGTTGAGACGGGGCCGGGGCCCGCTTGGAAGACCACAGCCACCAGCCGATCAGTCCGGCGTTTATCAGCAGTACCGCCGCCAGGCCATAGACCCAGAGGGGCCGCCGGGGATCGACGATCGGCACCTCGTGGAGGGTATCCAAGTCCGGCACCGTGCCAGCCTTGCGTTTTTCATCCGCCTTTTTGAGCGCCTCAAGAATGTAGGACATGTCTCACCTCTAAGTTTACCTTTTCTCCCCGCCCCTGTTTTCCTGGCCCTGACCTCTGCTGCCGGTCATCTCCGGTCGCGACGAAAGGGCGGCGGAGAACGGGGCCTGGGTGGCCGCCGGGCGGCGGTCGAGCCACCACAGTCCGGCGGCGATGGTCAGACAGGCGGCGAGCATGGTCACCAGGATCAGCCAGTTGGGCATGAGCGGCAGCCGGACCTTGACCTTGGGGCCGAAGACCTGCCGGGCCGCCTCCTTGACGATTCCTCGATCCACCTGCCGCGTCCCCTGGGCGTAGGCCCCCAACAGGGCCCGGTCGCAGATCAGGTTGATGGTCCGGGGGGTGCCGCCGCTTAGGCGGAAGACCTCCTCCAGGGCGGCGGCGGAGAACAGACCCTCTTCCAGGCCCGCCACCTTGAGCCGGTGGCGGACATAGCCCACGGTCTCGGCCTTGGAGAGCGGCGACAGGTGGTGGCGGGCGGCGATGCGCTGGGAGAGCTGCCTGAGCTCCGGCTGGGCCAGGGTCTCCTGTAACTCCGGCTGGCCCAGGAGCACGATCTGCAAGAGGCGTTGTCGGTCGGTCTCCAGGTTGGTCAGGAGCCGTATCTGCTCCAGGACATCGCGGCTTAAGTTTTGGGCCTCGTCGATGATCAGCACCGTCCGCCGGCCTTGGGCGTGGGCCGCGAGCAGGTAGGCGTTTAGCCGGTCGATCAGGCCCTTGGTGCCGCAGCCGGCGGGATAGGTCAGGTGCAGCTCGTCGCAGATGGTCGCCAAAAGCTCCTGGGCCGAGAGCTTGGGGTTGATGACCAGGGCCAGGTTGACGTCCTCGTGGGTCTGGGAGAGCAGGCAGCGGCAGACGGTGGTCTTGCCGGTGCCCACCTCGCCGGTGAGCAGCACGAAGCCCCCGCCCTCGCCCAGGGCGTAGCGCAGATGGGCCAAGGCCTCCCGGTGGCCAGGGCTTAAGTAGAGGAACTGCGGGTCCGGGGCGATGGAGAAGGGCGGGCGCCGGATGCCGAAGAAGTCTTTATACACCGGCTGCCGCCCGCCGCAGGGCCTCGGCGTAAGGCTCGAACAGCTCCCGCATCTCTTGCAGGCCCTTTTTCAGGATGGTCTCGAAGTGGGGGACGTCGTCTCCGTTGATCACCAGGTTGGCGCTTAAGGTCAGGGCCTCCAGGTGATACATGGTGTGCAGGCCCTTGCCGATGATGACGTAGAGCAGGTTCCGCCGGATGTCCATGGGCAGGCCGGAGACCTGGCGGTGGACGGGCGACTCGGCGAGCGCCCCGTCAAAGCCGTCTTGCAGCACCACCGCCGCGAACCGCCCGAAGCGCATCTGGGCCAAGGCGTCCTCCCCGGACTCGGGGAACACGGTCTGGTAGCCGCGCTCGGCAAAGGCCTTGCCCACCGCCTCCCGGCCCTGGCCGTTGGCCAGGAGGATCAAGGCCTTGGGGGCCTCGGTCACCACCTCGGCGTCGGTGTAGAGGCTGAGCGCCAGCCAACTGATGTCGGGGTAGGGCGGGGGCCGGACCTCGCTCTTATTGAGCGGCGGGGCGGAGACGCCCCTGGCCTCGGGCGGCGGCGGGGGGGGTTGATGGAGGCTGCCGTCCGGGTTGACGGTGATGGCCCTCTTGCAGTGGGGGCAGCTAAGCTTAAGCACCCCGGACTTGAGGTTGGCCAGGGCGGCGTCGATCTTCTCCAGCTGGCTGGCGGTAAACTGCAAGGCCTTCTGGCAGTGCGGGCATTGGCTAATCATAATTTGTTCCTCCCTTAGCGGAAGCGGGCGTAGGGGTCGGCCTCCTGATCCATGGCCAGGCCGGTGATCTGGGTGGTCTCCTCGCCCCGGGCGGCCTTGACCTGATCCAGGCCCCGGCTCATGGAGCTCTTTCTGGAGCAGTAGCCCATCGCCGTCTCCTCGCTGATCACCCCCTGCTGGAAGAGTTCGAGGATGTGCTGGTCGAAGGTCTGCATCCCCAGGGCGTGGCCGTCCTCGATGATTTCGTAGTAGGTCTTGCCCTCGGACTCGCCGTTTAGGATGGCGTCCGCCACCCGCAGGTTCATGCCCATGACCTCGATGGCCGCCACCCGGCCGCCGCCCATCTTGGGCAGCAGTCGCTGGCCCACCACCCAGCGGATGGTGTCCACCAGCCGGTAGCGGATCTGGGTCTGCTCGTCCTTGTCGAACATGCCGAGGCAGCGGTTGATGGCCTGGCCGGCATCCACCGTGTGCAGGGTGCTCATCACCAGGTGCCCGGTCTCGGCGGCGGTGAGTCCGATCTCCATGCTCTCCCGGTCGCGCATCTCGCCCACCAGGATGACCTTGGGCGCCTGACGGAGCGCGGCCCGCAGGCCGTTGGCGAAGCTGTCGAAGTCGTTGCCCAGCTCCCGTTGGTTGAAGGTGGCCTGCAGGTGGGGGTGCTCGAACTCGATGGGGTCTTCCAGGGTGACGATGTGTGCCCGGCGTTCGGCGTTGATCTGGCGGAGCAGGGCGGCCAGGGTGGTGGACTTGCCCGAGCCGGTGGCGCCGGTGACCAGGATGAAGCCGTTAAGCTCTTTGGGCATCTTGTGGAACACCGGCGGCAGCTTGAGATCCTCGATCGAGGGGATCTGGGTGGGCAGGATGCGGAGCACCGTGGACAGGTTGCCCTTTTGCGAGAAGATGTTGACCCGGAAGCGGGCCTTGCCCTCCAGGCTGTACGACAGGTCGCAGGAGCCGTTGCGGGCCAGGTCGTCCAGCAGCCGGCGGTTGCCGTTGATCAGGTTCAAGGCCAAGACCTCGGTCTGGAAGGGGGTGAGGGCCTTGACCTCGGGGGTCACCGTCACCGGGGTCAGGTTGCCGGCGCTTTCCACCTGCAGGGGTTTGCCCACCGTGATGTTTAAGTCCGAGACGTTTCCCTGACTGGCCAGCATGCTGGCGATCCAGTAGTCGATTTCCGCCTGTCGCATGGATTTATCCTCGGTTATTTCGTTCCGTTTTAGCCATTCGGCGGCCGGGGAACGAGTTGATACAACTGGCCGCGCTGCTTCATCAGCCCGGCGGCCAGTTCCGGGTAGTCGCCGCTGCCCCAGAAGAGGTCGAGCCGGGCCGGGCCCCGGATGGCGGCCCCGGTGTCCTGGTTGAGCACCAGGCGGCGGAGGGGCCGCCAGGCGATCTGGCCGTCCGCCCCGGCCACCGGCCGTTCGCTGGCGAGCAGGTAGAGGCCGCCCAGGGGGAAATAGGCCGGGTCCAGGGCCACCGAACGGCCAGGGGTGAGCGGGGCGCCCATGCTGCCCACCGGCCCGCCGCCCGAGGGTTTGGCCGGGGCCAGGCGGAAGAAGACGTACCTTTGGTTATATTGAAGAATCCGACGTTGATCGTCAACATGTTCCTTTAGGTAGCGGAGGAGGCGGGGCATGGTGACCTCGGCCAGCGGGATGCGGCCTTCGTCGGCCAGCAGGCGGCCGATGCTGCGGTAGGGCCGGCCGTTGGTGCCGGCGAACAGCACCTGACGGCGCTCGCCGTCCGCGAAGGTAAGCAGTCCCGACCCCTGCACCTGGAGGATGAAGACCTCCACCGGGCTGGCCAGGTAGCACAGCTCCTGGCCTTTGAGCAGGTGACGATTTTCGATCTCGGCCCGGCTGAAGTAGGGGACGATCCGGCCATCCTCGATCCGGCCCACGGCCCGGTGCTCACCCTGGCTGTCGAAGACCAGGGCCGGGACGAGATCGGGCGGCAGCCGGTAGAGGGGGTGGACAAAGGGCGGCTGGGGCCGCCAGCGGGCCGAGAAGCGGGGCTGGTAGTAGCCGGTGACCAGCAGGCCGTCCGGGTTGGGGCTGGCGGGTTGCGGGCAGAGGGCGAAGTCCTGGGCCACCGCCGCCGTCAGGTCAGGGGTGGGCGTACTGGCCAGGCGGGCGTCTAAGCGGTCGAGGGCCGCGAGATAGTCGCGGACGCTAAACCGCTGGCCGCAGGCGGTGATCTCCCGGCCCGCCTCCTGGGATTGCCAGTAGCGCCGGGTGGCGGCAAGGGCCTGGCGCAGGGAGGCGATATCCGCGTCGTCTTGAATGGAGGGGGCCACGGCCCGTTCCGCCGCCGGCGGCGGGGGGTGGCAGCCGGCCAGGCCCAGGGCGAGGAGCAGGCAGATCGCCAGCCACTTTTCCCAGGGGGGGGAGCTGGTATTTCCGGGCCCGGATGGCGATCCAGCGCCAGGGGCGGGTAGGGCGGTCACTTCTCCTTGAGCTTGGCCGCCAGCTCGATCACCGCCATGGCGTAGCGGTTGGAGTTGTTCCACTTGGTGATCACCTGGAAATTGGGGTAGCCCGCCACGTAGCGCATCCCGCCGTCCTCCAGCTCCAGGCCGACGATGGCGAGCTTCTGGTCCTCGGGTATCTCCGGCAGATCGACCTGCTGCAACTCCCTGACCTCCCGCCAAGGCAGGAGGCCGTTGCGGCCCTTGGCATAGGCGTCCGTCAGGGCCTTGGCCTTAAGCTCGTGGCCCAGCTCCGCGGTCAGGGGCGCCCCTAATTTCCAGCCGAAGCGGTGCAGGTAGTTGGCGATGCTGGCCAGCACGTCGGGCACCGAGCCCCAGACGTCGCGTTTGCCGGTATGCTCGAAATCCACCGCGTATTCCCGGAAGCTCGAGGGGATGAACTGGGTCTGGCCGAAGGCCCCGCCGTAGGAGCCGGTGATGGCGAGCGGGTTAAGCTTGTCCTCCCGGCAGAGCAGGAGGTAGTCGATCAACTGCTGGCGGTAGAAGTCCCGGCGCCGGGGATAGGCGTCGAACAGGGTGTTTAGGGTGCGGAACAGGTTGTGGCCGCTCCTGTTGGTGCCGAAGCGCGACTCGATCCCCCAGATGGCGACCACGATCTCCCGCTCCACCCCGAATTTCTTTTCGATCTCGTCCAGCAGCTCCCGGCGGCCCTCCAGTTGCCGCCGGCCTTCCTCGATCACCGCCTCCTTGATGAACAGCGGGTAGTACTTGTAGTAAGGCAGGGCCTCGGCCTGGCGATCCATCAGCTCCAAGACCCGCCTGACGATGCTGACCCCGTCAAACCAGTGGTGCAGCTCCTCGTTCGAGAAGCCGTACTTGTCGCGCAGCTCGGTAAACAGCGCCAGGTAGCGGGGGCTGTTTAAGTCGATAACCTGGCCGTCCTTGACCAGATCGGCGGCCAGCGGGCCTGGGGGCGGCTCCTGACCGGCGCAGGGCCGGGCCAGGGTGGCCACCCAGAGGAGGATGGCCGCCAGGGCGAGACCCTTGGCCTTGGCGGCGAACTTACGGATTATCATAGCGGTCACCTGCTGAAGGTTGCCAAGAATTGATTGATGAACTGCTCGCGTAGGGCCGCGGGCAGGGCGTTGATCCCCGCCGCCCCGGCCCGGCCGCCGCCGGTGGGGAACTGGCGGCAGAGGGCGTCCGCCCCCCGCCGGTCGGCGATGGGCGCCCGGACGCTCGCCATAAAGGTGCCCTCGCCGTTGTCCACCAGCAGGGCGTGGGCCAGCTCCGGGCGCTCCCTGGCCTTCTCGTTGCTGAACACCCCGGCCACCCGCCGACTCCAG